>VFKY01000140.1 GCA_009885275.1 Verrucomicrobiota bacterium
AAATCGATGTCGTCGAGATTGATAGGGGGCTTTTCGTCAGACATGGGCGTGGGGGAAAGCGGGGCAATGTCGGGGAACTCCGTCAGTTTGCAAATGTTCGCTTTGTGGGTGTGGCGACGTAGTTGAGTTCATGGGGAGCGCAGGCCGCAGGTCTGTATTCTGAGATGACTTGATCAAGTTTCCTTAATGGCCCTCAATGATCTCAAGCAGGTCCTTGTAAATCTTCCATTGTGGATCGTCTTGTATCTCGAATAAAAGTTCGTGTGAGGGATTTTGCTGTTGCAGTTGAGCGACCTTGGACTTCGGTCCTTCTCGATTCACAGAGTAAAAAATCATATCCCTTTTACCTTGGGTTGTAACGACTGCGACCAGGATGGACTCATTGGCTTTCTCAAGCATGGCGACCGCTGCGTTCTCGATGTCGACGAGGGCATCATACTCATCAGTAGTCGGAAGGCCGTCGGGTTTTGGCGATTTGATGGGAATGGTGAGATAGAACTGATAAGGGAACGCAGGCTTACCCTCGAAATTCTTAGCAGTCTCGTTAATGCGGAGGATGAAACCTGGCGAATCCGGGTTGGTGTTTTGAGTGATTAACCAAGTGTGATCGTCGGAACGGGAGTTGCCTATGGTTGGAAGACTAGCACCCAGCTTGCGAAGTAAAATTACGACAGATGCTCCGATTATAAGACCGCCCACCAATACCAGAAGCAAAATTAAGGTTGTTTTAGTCACAAAGGGGTAGGGAGCTAAAGTGAAAGTAGTTTCAAAAACCCAAGTTGATCTTTGCCAGATAGGGCATGAGCAAAATGGTTATCAAATTTTCCTTAAGCTATAGTTTAGAGAAATGTCATCATGCGAGTGTTTTCTCATTTCCTCACTGAAACAACGACATCTGATCATTGGATGATCTTGGAGCAATAGAAGGAGCCTCTGGCAAGGCCCGACGTTTGGGTGGCTTTTCTCGCACCACTGATCCTTCGGCGCTGGGTTGATGTCCAGCTTCCAGTTGCCCTAGTATTTCCCGCGCTCGATGGAGCACGGTTTCGGGCAGACCGGCGAGACGTGCGACTTGAATGCCATAACTTTTCTCAGCACTGCCGGCAATGATCTTGCGCAGAAAGATGATTTGATGGTTCCATTCTTTGACCACGACATTGTAATTTTTCACCGCCACGCAGGTCTGTTCCAGCACTGTAAGCTCATGATAATGGGTGGCAAAAAGGGTCCGGGCTTTGATGTCATTGTGGAGATGTTCGGCAACACTCCACGCGATGCTCAAGCCATCGAAGGTGCTGGTCCCGCGGCCGATCTCATCGAGGATGACAAGGCTGCGCTCGGTGGCGTTGTTTAAAATGAGTGCCGTTTCATTCATCTCCACCATGAACGTGCTCTGGCCACGGGAGAGGTCATCGCTTGCTCCGATGCGGGTGAAGATGCGATCCACTAGGCCGACTTCCGCCGAGGTCACCGGCAGGTAACTGCCGATCTGCGCCATCAGGGTGAGCAGGGCAACTTGCCGAATATAGGTGCTCTTGCCTGCCATGTTCGGGCCGGTGATGATCATGACGCGATTCTCATCCGGCTCCAGCGTGGTGTCATTGGGGACGAAGCGGTCGATGACGAGATTTTGATCGAGCACCGGATGTCGACCATCGCGGAAATAAAGCCTGTGCGACTCATTCAAGACAGGGCGTGTATAGTTGAAGAGGCGTGCAGTCTCGGCCATGGAGCCAAGAACATCGAGACTGGCAATGGCTTCACCAGTTTCCTGAATTGCTTCAAGGTGCTCCATGGCACGGGCGCGCAGCTTGAGAAATTCATCATGCTCAAGGGCTTTTGATTTTTCATCGGCTCCGAGAATCTTGTCCTCCATGCGTTTTAAGGCATCGGTAATGTAGCGTTCGCCGTTTGCGGTGGTTTGCTTCCGCACATAATCAGGTGGTACGGAACTGATATTCGATTTTGTGATTTCAATGAAGTAACCGAAGACCGCATTGTATTTGATCTTGAGTGACTTGATGCCCGTGCGCTCGATCTCCTCGTTCTGGAGTTTCGCAATCCATTCGCGTCCCTGGGTAGAGGCACTACGTAACTCGTCGAGCAGTGTGGAATAGGCTTCGCGAAAAATCCCGCCTTCTTTGATGGTGGCTGGTGGTTCTTCGACGATGGCGTCTGTGATTTCGCTGGCGATGCCACTAAGGTCTTGCATCTGCTCCAGCAGTTGGGGAATCAAATTGGCAGCCTGTGGGGGAAGTTCACGAAGGAGTAGCTTCAGTGCAGGTACCACTTGCAAGGCCTGGGAAAGGGAGGCGAGATCGCGAGCATTGCCACTGCCCTGACTGAGGCGTCCCGCGGTGCGCTCTAGATCTCGAATATCCTTGAGAAGATCGCGAAATTGACTGAGCAACATGGGTTCCAGCAACATGGTGGCGACCGTGTTTTGTCGGGCGGTGAGCTGCGCTAAATCCCGCAGCGGATGCAACACCCAGCGCCTAAGTTTGCGTGCTCCCATGGGAGTGCAGGTGCGATTTAGAGCATGAAGAAGGGTGTGCTCGGGGCCGCCCTTGCTTTGCACGAGCTCGAGATGTGACTGACTCGCGGCATCTAGCCAGACACCGTCATACGGTGCGGCGACGCGTAGGCGCTTGATGTGGTTGACATCACGGCGCAGTTGGAATTGGAGATACTGCATGATCGCTCCCGCTGCGCAGAGGGCGGCGTGGAGATCATGACAGCCGTAGCCATCGAGTGATTGCACTTTGAAATGCTGGGTCAGCGCGTGAATGGCTTGATCGTGGAGAAAGAGATAACTTTCACAGACCTGCACGTTTTTGATGCCATCCAGTTCCGGTAACAAATCACTTTGGTCATCGCTGTAGAGTAGCTCTGAAGGGGAGATGCGGGTCAGTTCGTCGCTCAGTCCGCTGAGTGTGGTGAACTCCGCGATCTCGAATTCTCCCGTGGTGTGATCGACAAAGGCAAGTCCGTATTGCTTGCCCACGCGATACACCGCTGCGAGATAATGTGCCTTTGCTTCATCGAGGAAGCGTCCATCTGTCACCGTTCCTGCGGTGATAATTTGGGAGACTTCGCGTGAAACGATCTTGCCCGGCGTAGGCTCCGAGGTTTGTTCCGCAATGGCGACACGTTTATTGGCGCGGATGAGCCGAGCGATATAACCCTGAGCAGCATGGTGTGGTACGCCACACATTGGGATGCCGTTGCGTTTGGTCAGTGAGACATTGAGAATGGCTGAAGCGACCTTGGCATCTTCAAAGAACATCTCATAGAAATCGCCTAATCGGAAGAACAACAGCACATCCGCAGGCAGTTCCCGCCGCATGGCGAGATACTGTTTCATCATGGGGGTAGTGGCGGATTCCTCAGACATGGAGGCGCATCATGAGCGAGAATGGAGGAAATGCAAAACCCGATGATGTTTCTGATGAATTCTGAAGGGGCATGACGGGCACTCATTTTTCAATTGAAGCCATAAACAAGGGCGCGGTGGGCATTCAATAGGTTCAAACATCTGGACTCCCCTGATTTCTGGTCGTAAATCAGACTCAGCACTGGACGCTTGCGCTCTTTTGCTATTAAATTTAAAATCTGTCATGCGTTTTATTGCTCGATTGCTCTGGATTGCCTTGTTCGTACTGGCCACTTATTCGTGGATGGTTGCGTTTCAGTATGGTTTTGGCTGGAGTCAGTTCCAACCAGGCTTCAAGCAGGAGTGGCGGAATGTCGCTACCGTCCTTTCTGGTAAAACGGTACCCGAGGTAGAGCCTCCGTCTTCCGCACCCGCTCCAGTCTTACCGAAAAAATAAAATCTGGCTAAAATCGTCGCGATCTCTTTCAATCTCCCCTTTAACATCAACCTTATTGTCATTTTTCCATGACCGAAACCGAACTCGAACCGCAGCAAAAAACCCTCTGGCTTAAAGGGGTAAGTGCTTATCAGCTTAAGAATCTCGACTACGCTATCAGTCTTATTTTAGCGGTGGTAAAACAGGCGCCGGACTTCTTGGAAGGACGCAAAACGTTGCGCCAGGCAGAGATTGAGAAAGTTCGCTCACAAAAGAAGAGCATGTTCGGTGGCGGCCTTAGTCTGGGTGGATTCAAGCTTACCTCGAACGCCAAAAAGGAACCTTGGGATGGCATTGCGGAACTGGAGGAAAATGTATTCCAAAAAGACCCATTCAACGCCACTGCTAACTTAGCGTTTTATGACTATGCCATGCGCATGGCCAAGTATGATTTGGCGGCATTTGCTCTGGAAACCATTAGGCAGGGAGCTCCCGACAACACAAAAAATTTACACAAACTGGCTGAGCATTACATGGCATTCGAAGAGCCGGAAAAGGCCGGTGAAATTTATCGCCTTATCGTTAAGCAAGATTCGCGGGACATGGATGCGATCAAGGGGGAGAAAGACGCGGCGGCGAAGACCTCGATGATGCGGCAGGGCTGGCAAGGTGGGAACCTGCGTGATGCCATGAAGAATCCCGATGAAACTGCCAATTTCGAAAATATGACCCGTCAGGGCATGACTCGTGAGCAGATGGAGGATCTTCTTGGTCAATTGGCCGGAGACTATAAGCGTGACCCCAACAATCTCGCGGTGGTCAAGAAAATTGCCGATGTTTATGAACTCATGAGCGAGCATGGCAGTGCGCTCAGTTATTATGAGTGGGCCATACAACTAAGCCCTGGAGATGTGGCGTTAAAAGGTCGCGTTGAGCTGTTGCGTAACAAAATTGCGGAGATCAACATTCAGCAAATGGTGGCCGAAATTGAAGCTAATCCTGATGCGCCGGACATCGAGGAAAAGCGTGAGCAAATTCGTGCGATCAAGTTGGATCGTCTCTCCACGTTGTTAGCCGAAGCCAGAACAAAAGTGGAGCGCAACCCGACGGACAAACAATACCGTTATGACTTGGCTACCGTGCTTTTTCAAGCGGAACAATATCGCGAGGCCATCCCTGAACTGCAGCAGGCCAAGAGCAATCCGCACATCCGCAATAAATCCTTGCTCATGCTGGGCAGATGTTTTGAGCGCCTTAACATGAACGATCTAGCGCAGAACGCCATGAGTGACGCGGTGAAGGAAAGCCCCACCTTTAATAACGAGAAAAAAGAGCTTCTATACGAACTGGGTCTTGTGTATGCGAAGACAGGCAAGCAAGAGGAGTATCTCAATTGCATGAAGGAAATCTACAATAGCGACTACGGCTATCGCGATGTCGCCAAGCGGGTTGAGGCATCGTATGGGTGATTCAGCAAAGGATGAGGGATGAAGGCGGAAGGATGAAATTTTACGGACGCGGCGCAGCGCGTCCCTACCTTCATGATGGCTGCGCTTTCTCACCGCACCGCATACCCCGCGACATCTCCCATGCGAGCATAGACCTCGCGGCCCTGGGTGCTTTGTTCTAGCAGGTC
>VFKY01000047.1 GCA_009885275.1 Verrucomicrobiota bacterium
GCAAAGGCAGTCCGGAATCGCTGAAGGTGAACTCCCATGATGCGGAAGGTTGTTCGACGCCTTCACCAAGCCAGGGATAATGCTCCAGTAGTTCCAACTTGCCTTTGCGTGACACCGTAACTTTCCAGGTGGCTTCCATCCCTTTGGTGAAGTCGGAGATTCGGAGCGCGGGATTTTGATGATGGGCAACGAGGAAGCCTGCGATATTGATGCCGGTGAGATTCAGTCCATTGTACATGCCGTGATGATTGGGGCTTGGGCGAAAATTCTTCGTGTGCCACGCATCGAAACGCGTGTTTAGAATCAGATTTAATTCCACATGCAAATGAGAGCGTCGACGGTCAATGCCGACACCGGTGTGCCCCATGATGCCGATGACGGTTCCCGGTTCTACTTTTTGTCCCAAAGGCACCGCAATTTTGTTGAGATGAGCATAGAGCGAGAAGAAGGAGCCGTCCGAGCAATCATGTTGAATGACAACATACCGTCCGTAGTTGCTGGCACCTGCATTGAGCGAGGTATGAACCACCACTCCCTGTGAGATGCTCCGCACTTCATCGAGTGGTTCACCGGTGGCGTCACGCTTTACCGGCGCGATGTCCACACCCTCGTGGAAATGCATTTGCACCACCTCGCCGCCAACACGGACAGGACCGCGCACATAACCGTATTGTCCACCCTGCCAAGGGGACGACAGTGTTTTCTCGAAGTTTCGATCAACGAACATGTAGAAGCCGGGGCCATCATCGCGCAGTAAAGCGTCATTGTCCGTGGGTAGGACAAAGGGAATGGTGGGAGATTGAGCCAGCGTTGCCGTGAGAGAACAGAGAAATAAAAGCGCGCAAAGACAGGACGTAAAAGACATGGCTAGAACTGGCAGCTTGGAATTACGGCTGGACCTTGGGAACAGAACCGGCAGGAGTTGCAGGAAGAGGAGGTGCCGCTCCTTCGAGAGGAATCAGATTGCTCACAGGAGCAGAAGGAAGAGTGGGGTCTTCGGTGCCACCAAGGCTTTTAATGACAGGTTTTCCGGTCTCTTTTTCTGGCTTCCGCTTGGATTCTTCCAAAGCTTTCTTTTTCTCTTTTTTAGTGGTAGGCAGCATGTCCATCTTCTCTGTCATGGAAGGAGCTCCGCCAGGTTTGATGCGGGGAAATTTCTTATCCATGGCTGCAATAACGGTTTCGGGCACACCATTCCAGATCGTGATAATTCCATCAAGCACAGGTTGATCGATAGACACATAATCTACGGGCTGACCATTGACCATGGCGAGTAAGAACTGACCCTTCTTGGTGCGGGTGACCATTTCTAGCGCGGACTTACCTCGGAAATCGAGTTGAAGCGAAACTCCGAAGCCGACGCCTGATTCACTGGGGAAGGGATAAAAGGCGGCGATGTTTTGTTGAGAAAAATCGGGTACGATGTGGAGCAATACTTTATTACCCTCAAGTTCAAATGGAAAGGTGGTCTTCGGTAACTCCATTGCGTCTGCCTGAGAGTGGAAGGTAATGGAGTATTCTACCTTCTTACTCATGCCAAGAAGGAGTGGCGCTAGGGCAAGAACGAGAAATGTGGCGAGGCGATTCATGAACCGATTGAACCTGCATTGCCGATAGAATGCAAGCTGTGAGTCATGTTCATCAAGAATTATGAGCAGGGCTAATTTTATAACGGCGTGGGAAAATTGCGGACTGAAGTCCACGCTCCGTGCTTTTCTCAGCGATTGCCTGTCCAAAACGCTGATTCGTGGACTCCTGTTACTGCCAACCCTCAACTCATGAATCATCACTACCCTTTTCATAATATCACACGTCTTGTCTGCGGCCTGTTCTGCGGGGCATCACTCCAAGCTGCAGACGTGATATCTACCGACGTGCTCGTCTATGGCGCCACTCCTGCCGGAGTGTGTGCTGCGGTCGCAGCTGCCCGTGAAGGCGCGCAAGTCATCTTGCTAGAACCGATGAATCTGGTTGGCGGCATGATGTCGAGTGGCCTTAGCTTCAGTGATTCCAATCAAACGGATCGTCGCACCTTGCTCGGATTGTTTGAAGAAATTCATCAACGCATCTCTGCCGATTATGCGAAGCGTGGTGTGACTCTTCCTTACGATGTGGCGGTGAAGGACAATAAGCACTGGACCTACGAACCGCATGTGGCTGAGCAAATATTCCAGGATCTATTGAAGGAAGCAGGGGTGAAGGTGATGCTCAATCAGCAGCTTACAGGTGTCACGAAGGAGCAAACTCGCATCACTACGCTGCGCACTGACAAGACTGAGTTTACCGCCAAACAGTTCATCGATGCCACTTATGAAGGCGATCTCATGGCCGCTGCCAAAGTTTCTTCAGTCATCGGGCGCGAGAGCAAAGCGCAGTATGGTGAATCGCTTGCAGGCCATCGGTTTCCCAAGGCGAAAGTGGCAGTCTCTCCACGTGATGTGGAAGGCAAGCTTTTGCCCCTGCTCTCCGGAGAAGAGGCGGGTCCCGATGAAAGCGACGGCAAGATCATGACCTACAGCTGGCGGCTTTGCATGACAAACAATCCGGCGAACCGTGTGGCGCGCACCAAGCCTGCGAAGTATGATCCCGCGCGCTTTGAGATTGCTCGTCGTTTGCTCCAAAGTGGTGTGAACCCAAAAATGGTGGGGCTGGATTTGTATCCGATTCCCGGCGGTAAAGTGGATGTGAACAACGGCATACACCGACAGGTCTCGATGGGATTGATTGGGCCGCAGTGGGCCTGGCCTGAAGCATCTCCTGCCGAACGCGCAAAGATTTGGCAGCAGCACAAAGACTACACACTGGAACTACTCTGGTTTCTCCAAATCGATCCGGCAGTGCCGGAGAAGACCCGACAGGAGATTGCTGAGCTTGGATTTTGTAAGGACGAATTCGTCTCATCAGACTACTGGCCCCCCGTGCTCTATATCCGCGAAGGACGTCGCATGGTCGGTGAGTTTGTCATGGCTCAGCGCGATGTGCTCGATGATGTCACCAAGACGGACAGTATTGGCATCAGCTCGTTCCCGATTGATTCCCACGACTGCCAGCGCATTGCCACGAAAGAGGGTGGATGGATTAATGAAGGCACCATTTTTCCGGTTCACATGAAAGGCACGAAATACGGTCAACCTCATCAAGTGGCTTATCGCTGCATCACGCCGAAGCGCGTTGAATGCACGAATCTTCTTGTTCCAGTGTGTCTTTCAGCGTCACACGTCGCTCTCAGCAGTGTTCGAGTAGAGCCGACATGGATGATGCTTGGTCAGAGTGCGGGAGTAGCGGCTGCGCTGTCTGTAAAAAGCAACATTGCAGTGCAAGAGCTTCCTATCGAAAAACTGCAAAGCCGACTCCGTGCCGTTGGACAAATCATTGATCTGCTCCCAGAACATATCGCCAAACAAGCCAACTAATTTATAATCTTATGAATCGTCGATCTCTTATCGTACAGCTCGGCATGGCATTAGCTGCCACTTGTATCGACTCAAAATACGCATTGGGTCAAACAGGTCGGTCGCGCCGTATTTTGCTACGCTCCTCATGGCAAACAGTGAACATCGGAGACATCGCGCATACTCCTGGCGTGTTGCATTTGCTCGAACAGTATCTGCCTGATGTTGAAGTGTGCCTATGGCCAAGCAAGGTGGATAATGGGGTGGAAGAGATGCTCATGAAGCGATTTCCCAAGCTCAAGATCGTCAAAACATCGGACGATCTTAAGGCGGCTTTCGAAGAATGCGACTTCCTGCTCCATGGCTCGGGTCCTTCATTGGTGGCTGAAAAAGATGTGGTGAAGTGGAGCAAAGATACAGGCAAACCCTACGGCGTTTATTGCATCACCATTTCGGGCACAGGCTCCGCTTCCACGATTGCTACTCCTGAGGACGCTTTCGCCAAAATGATCGGTGTGCTCAGTGGATCCAAGTTCGTATACTTTCGCGATTCTGTATCGCTCCAACTCGCGAAGGACAAAGGCTGCACGTGCCCGGTCATGGAGTTCTGTCCCGAGGGATCCTTTGCCGTCGATCTGCGCAATGATGCCGCGGCGGACGCTTTCCTCAAAGCGAACAATCTTGAGCCAGCTAAATTCCTCTGTTGCATTACCCGTCTCCGCTATTCGCCTTATTGGAAAATGAAGCCGGGAGTAGTGCTTGATGAAAAAAAACACGCGCGCAATGAAGCGATGAAGGAACACGATCTCGCGCCGTTGCGTGAGGCGGTGATTGCCGTGGTGAAACAAACCGAGATGAAAGTGCTGCTTTGTCCCGAGGATTCCAGTCAGATGGAGCTCAACAAAGAAATGATTTACGACAAGTTGCCCGAGGACGTGAAAGCGAAAGTTATTTGGCGTCCGAATTACTGGCTTACCGATGAAGCACTCAGCACTTATGTGCGCTCGGCAGGACTCTTTGGAGCGGAGATGCACAGTCCCATCATGTGCATCGGCAACGGCATTCCTGCCATCGTCTGCCGCTGGACGGAACAGACGAGCA
>VFKY01000114.1 GCA_009885275.1 Verrucomicrobiota bacterium
ACGAGGGAGTCTGGATAATAAACACCGTCTTTTTCCAATACCCCTTTGGCGAGGTATTCGAGGTTAACCTGATGGACAATACCGATGCCGGGAGGCACGACTTTGAAGGTGTCGAATGCTTGTTCTCCCCATTTGAGAAATTGGTAGCGCTCACGGTTGCGCGTAAACTCTAGTTCAAGATTTTGATTCAAGGCAAGCTGCGTTCCTGCAAAATCAACCTGTACCGAGTGATCCACCACCAAGTCCACAGGCACGAGTGGTTCGATCATTTTGGGATTCTTGCCTAGCTCATGCACTTTCGAGCGCATGGCAGCGAGATCGACGAGCAAGGGGACTCCAGTAAAATCCTGTAAGACGATGCGAGCGACAGTGAAGGGGATTTCATATTCGCCCGGAGCTTTCGCATTCCAGTTGGCGAGGTTTCGCACATCGCCTTCCGTGACCTTTTTGCCATCAAGGTTTCTCACGAGAGATTCGAGAACGATGCGAATGCTGATCGGCAGTTTTGAAACAGGGCCGACGCCTTGTTTTTCCAGTTCGGGAAGGGAGTGGAATTTACCGACGGTGTTAGAGCCGGTCTTGAAAGTGCGAAGGGTATCGAGGGACATGGTTTTGAATGAATGCTGTCTAGGGTCGTTTAGAGATACCACGCATTGACGAGTGGCCAACAAATTTCACAAGCGTGATTCATGCCTTTTGTATCTGACTTTTTGCTTGCGAACCATGGCAGAAGACAATTAAATCAAACGCAACGCTGATCATTTCTTCATTATTTTGGCAGGAATGACACGCCATTTGCCTTGGGTAAACTCACGCGCGGTAAAGACCCAGACCACGATTTTTTTGTTGACCCAGAAGTCGGGATTCTTTGAGGTGTTGCGGGCGATTTCTACGCGAGGACCATCGGCGCCACCGGCTTGCATGGTCATCTCCTCAACGGGAAGCGCGAGATCAACTTGTAGGTGATCTATAAATCCACCAAGGGTAGCGAGCATGCTTCCACCCTTACGGAAGACCTGAAGATGGCTGTCGCCAATCACCAGAACAGGACTTGAGGATTCACTGAAAGCTGTGCTGACCTGAGTGCCATCACTGTTGGTGATTCCGGCGCGCACGAATGGCAGCGTTTCCTTGGGCACCGTAGTCTTTTGCGTATCGGTCAAAAGGTCCCCTTGAAACACCAGTGATTCTTCTTTTAAGGTGATAAGGTCTTTTACAAGTTTAGGAATGGATAAAGGGGGCGCCTGGCAGTAGTCGGCAACCTTTTTTGCCACAAGCTGACAAGCATACGGAGACCAGTGGGAATCGCTCGCGCAGTAGAGTTGTTTATCAGGATTTTTAGCGCGCTCTTCTTTAAACAAGATTTCTAGATCGAGAACGTTAACTCCAGCTGCCTTGAGTTTGGCATAGAAGTCCGTCATGCTCGGCACCGTTTTGACATCCACTTTATCATTGAATTTTTCCGGATAAATAGTGGCCTTGGCGGGCACGGGCACGAGTAATAATTCCACCCCGAGAGCTTTGAGTTCTTCCTGATATTTAGTAATGACCGGCAAGGGATCAGTGCCTTCCTTATTGGCCTTGATGAAATCTACGGAGGCGAGATCACCGTGTTGCAAATGCTCTAACTCCTTGCGCAGAAAGAACCAGTTTTTATCGCTGCCTTGCACCGCAAGGTCTGTAGGCTGTGAAGTAGCAAGACTTGCTTTGACGGCGTCTGTAAAGTTTTGTGCGCCACAAAAGGGTGAAACAATCAGAAGCAAGAGGAGAGAAAGCGCTTTCATAAGGGATACATGATAAGTAATAAATCGAGAGCAGCAAGGCGACTTCTTACTTCGTCGTCACACGCGGCGATGCCACATCGAACCAGGGTTCCAGATCAAAAGCGGTGGTGTCATCCATGACACGCTCACCCTTGAGGTTGGGATGTCCGGATTCACGTTCAAGAACGAGGTCGTAACTTTTCCCCACTTCCCGAGGCATGGCATCCACGGGTTTCTGTCCGAGCATGGCCCAGTGTTTCACGAGGATGTGTTTATCGGTGAAATCACCTTCCATGACTTTTTCGACGTCGTAAATATAAATCACAAGGGAGCTCGTGTAGGGGTCGATGCCTTCTGCCGTTGGCATGCTGGAGGCTTCTGTGAGTTTGGCTCGGATTTTGATTTGGACTGGCGCGGGAGTAAATTTGGCGATCTGGCGCTCGGCGGACTGGGCATCGAGCTGCACTTCCGTTTCGTTGAGCACATGGTCGTATACAACCACCGAAAGCAGGCCGCCGTTCCAGTTGCCTCCAAATGTCAGGGTGTCGGTTGCCGCGCTGGGCGGGGTGGAGGAAGCTGATGGAACAAGCGCGATCCTCTGGCCGTTGACGAAGGCATCGAAGCCATCGGGCTTGCGAAGGATGGCCAAGTGAAAGGGATCGGCAGGCAGGGGTTCCGTACCTTTGGAAGAACCGTTGGCGGACGTCAACACGAGGCGGTTCGCTTCCATGCATGCGCTGAGGTTTGGGCCGCGGATGATCTCGCTGGTGTCCTTCCCGCTGTCCTGCCTTTTATAATAAAGAGAAGGCAGGACCACCATGCTGACGCTGGCAGGAGCTGAATCGCTCAGATGCTTGAGCACAGGGGCCGATTCATCATCCTCCGCTATGGTAAACGTGCCGCCATCGAGGCGCATCTCTTGATGACGTCCGAAACGTCCAGCGTCCTTGCTTTCAATGATGGATTCCATTTTTTTACCGTCGCGGGTATGAAAGGAATTCAGAGTTTGACGGTCACGCCAGACGAAAAGTAATCCTTCCCGTGAGCCCGGCCATTCATGGACGATGGTAGTGGGATCCAGTTCAGGGATGCTGAAGCCGGGGAGGTTTACCTTGCCTGTATCGGCAATCCAGACATCGGGATAAGACTCCGCCAGCTTACCCTGAGTGACTTGCAGCCATGATTCTATTTTATCCGCCTTCTCATTGAATTTTGCTAGGTAGATATGAGGGGCGGAAGAGCTGTTGTTGATGTTGGATCCTTTGACTTTTTCTTGTTTCACATAGGGGCCAGTAAACGTGAGAATACGTGGGTGATTGCTCCAGCGCGGATGGTAGAGCTCGTTCCCGATCAGTCCTTCATGGTGATTGAATCTTACCTCCCAGCTTTTCACGCCATCTTCCGCAAACATGGTCACCCCGTTGTGATCTCCGTTGAAAACCCAGAATAGCCCGCTGTTGTCGGGGGAGTGGGATGCCCAACATCCATTGAGCAGCTTCTGCGCCGTCCATTTGCCATTCTGCACGCGAAACAGCCCGCCGTTTGGCCATGGGAAAAGACCGCTGGCACTGGTGCCGTCGCGGGAAATCTGGATGTTATCCGGTGTGACTGGTGTTTCGTCGTAGACAACTTCGACCTTGTCTGGGTCGTCCAGCGGAAAACGCACTAGTTTTTTACCCTCTATTTGCAGCGCTCGGGAGGATTTGAAATGCGTCACGGCATAAACCCATTCCGTGCCAGTGGTAGGATCATTCCAGGACGTGGTCGCATAACCCTCGGCGAGTTTTACTGGGGCACCGCCCTTCCAGTCGGTGCGGTAAATGACAGGTTTGTAGTATTTTTTATTGTTTTTGCTCTTTGTATTTTTGACGGTGTAGAGAATGGATTTGCCGTCACTGGTCATGAGGGGACGCGAGTAGTTGCCCAGCACGTCCAGCACGAGGCGCTCTCCGCGGCCATCCCTAGTATCAATCCCTTTTAAGGTGAGTCGTTCTCCCAGCGCGAACGTATCGAAGCTTTCTTCCCTGTTTGACTCACTCCAGACTATACGGGTGTGGGCGCCGGTGAAGCGCTCTACTTCCGCCGAGGGATTATGAGAAGCCTCCTGCACCGCAAGCTTTGGTTTCTTGAAGGGCTGCTTGGGGTTTTCTTTTTTGTCATGACAACTCGTAAGGCAAAGAGAAAAAAGAATGAAGGGCGGGAAAAGAAAGTAAAAAGGTGACATCACATCAAAATGGTTGCGTTCATTGCACAAAGGTCACGCGGCCTGGCGTGACGATTTTATCATGGAACTGGGTGCCGCCCGAAAAGGGCAAAGCGACTGGGAAGCCTCAAAGGAGGCTCGCTCTCAATACCGAAGCAACGATGGCTTCACGGCGGAGTGAGGAAAATCCCACCTGCGTAAGATTCTTCAAGATGGATTGTCGCAATCATCACAAGCGCTCCCATAGGTTGACATTGCGCGCCACGCAAGCATTTTCGCCATTCCCATGCGTATCCTTTCCGGACTCCAACCCACTGGCCGTCTTCACCTCGGCAATTACTTTGGCATGATGCAACCTGCTCTGCAGCTTCAGCATCAAGGCGAAGCCCTCTACTTCATTGCTGACTATCATTCGCTGACAAGTCTGCATGATGCGGCTGTTCTTCGAGAAAATGTGCGAAATCTGGCCATTGATTTTCTTGCCTGTGGACTTGATCCCGAGAAGGCCATTTTCTTTCGGCAAAGCTCTGTGCCTGAGCACACGGAGTTGGCATGGATATTGAGCTGTGTCACCCCTATGCCGATGCTCGAAAACTGCACATCATTTAAAGATAAAGTCGCTCACGGTTTTGTGCCTAATCACGGTCTTTTCGCCTACCCAGTGCTTATGGCGGCAGACATCCTGATCTATGACAGTGATCTTGTGCCGGTCGGTAAAGATCAAAAACAACATCTCGAAGTGACACGCGATATCGCTTCCAAGATGAACGCCACATTTGGAGAAGGCACCCTCAAGGTTCCAAAACCCATGATTCGTGAAGCGACCGCGATTGTGCCAGGGCTTGACGGACAAAAAATGAGCAAGAGTTACGGCAACATCATTGGCCTTTTTGAAGAAGAAGCTGCGTTGAAGAAAAAGATTATGCGCATCGTCACGGATGCCACACCAGTGGAAGCACCCAAGCCCACCGAAGGCAGTCTCATTCTCCAGATGTATCGTCTCGTCACCACCGATGAGGAATATAATGCCTTGGTGGCTGACTTCCAAAAAGGTGGTGCTGGCTATGGCGACTTCAAAAAACGTTTGTTTGAGAAAACTTGGGCGTTCTTTGCGGAAGCACGCGAGAAACGCGAGGCGATTCTCTCACAGAAGGGCTATGTAGAAGACGTTCTCCATCAGGGAGCGGCGAAAGCAAGAGCCTACGCACAGCAGACTTTGTCCCGAGTGCGACTGGCGGTAGGGCTCGATTAGGGGCGCTCGATTTAATTGACAAACCGACGCCTTAGAAATTAAACTCCGCTCATCCTAGAAAAATTCTGGGGAACACGGAGGCACAGGCATGAGCATGTTTGGATATGGTGAAGAGTCAGAACAACGCGGTATTCCGCCGTTGCACAGCGAGAAAATTGTCGGCGAGCGCAAAATCTTTTTCCTCGATTTGAAGGAGAATGATCGGGGGCGTTTCATCAAGATTACCGAAGACGTTCGTGGCCGACGGGATACTATCATGCTGCCGATGGAGAATGCGGAGGAGTTTCTTGATGCTCTCCAAAGGATCTTGCAATCGCACCGCGAGATGGGGGAGTAAAGTTGATGTTGCAGCCAAGTGTGCTGACAACGGCTATTGCGGGAAGATATATTTTTTGCCAAGCTGGACTTGTGTAACCTTTTTCCGTATGCGGCGTCATCCTTCCATGTGCCATCATCTTATTCATGTCCACAGATCAATCTAGTCTCACTGAGCTTACGGGGCTGGTGTTGCAGGTGCGTGATACTGGGTCGGAGTCTGCCGCAAGACTTTTGGTGGAGCGCCTCTTTCCCATGGTGTTGCGCATTGTGCGCGCCCATCTGCCGCGAAGGAGCAGCGAGGAAGATCTCACACAGGAGGTTTTCATGAAAATGTTTGCCCGCATTGAACAATGGCGTGGTCAGATGCCTTTTGATCATTGGGTTTCTCGCGTCGCCGTAACGACGTGTCTTGATGCGTTGCGTTATCAGAAGCGCCGCCCCGAATTACGTTGGGCCGATTTAAGTGAAACGGAAGCTGAAGTGCTAGATAATGTTTTGCATGATGAAAATGAAGTCAGCGCGAGTGACGCCGTCAGTGCCAGAGATCTCGCCAATAAGTTACTTGAAATGCTCAAGCCCGCTGACAGGCTGGTTTTAACCATGATGGATATGGAAGGGCGCTCAGTGGCCGACGTGCAAGCGGCGACTGGCTGGAGTGCTACGTTGGTGAAGGTGCGCGCCTTCCGCGCCCGGCGCAAATTGCGTAAAGCCTTTGCAGAACTTGAAACCACACGCGAATCTTAATACTTTATGAAAACGACAAAATCATCGCATCAAGCCTGGTCTAAATTGGCTCAGCTAGCTGCCCTCGCCCCTCAAGAACTTGTGGAAATGCCACTGGGCTTTGCCACGCGTGTCGCCGCCGCATGCCGCGATCAATCAAGAGAGAGTTCGCTTGCGGTGTTTGAATGGCTTACCCTGCGAGGCTTGGCGGTCACCATGATTATTTTACTGGGATGTATGGCGATTAGTTATGAAAGTGTCGCTGACATTGTTGATGGTGAAACAGCGCTTGCCGGTAGCTGGCTTGAAAATATTTTGCCATTATGAGACTTTTTCGTCATTGGAAAATGATTCTTGCGTTGGGTGCTATTTTTGGTGTCGGCGTGGGCACTGGAGCAGTTAGCGCAGTCGCGATCATTATTCATTTTGTGCATAAACCGGAACCCATGAAACAGTGGGTGGACTCCCGACTGAAGGAATTGGATCAACGACTCAAGCTTACGCCTGAGCAACGCGAGAAAATTCGTCCTATTGTTGAGAAGGCCAGCTCGCGATTCCGTCAGATCGGAGCTACCGCTTTCAATGAAATCATTGCCACCGCCAAGGAGACGATTGAGGAAGTGGCTATGGAACTGTCTGAAGAACAGCGCACGGAATTCAACAAGTATCGCCAAGAGGTTATCGCAAAATTACGCGAACTGGCGCAAAAGGAAATCGTGATGAAGGAACGTGAAATTTCACAAAAAGATCGCGAGAAAGCGGTGCAACAGCCGTTGCCTTAACCCTCTCCGGTCACGAGTGACTGTTTCAACTCTGCAAAAATCAATCTCCCCGCCGATGTTTGCAGAGTGCTGCTGACCACAATGGGGACCGTTTCTCCAATAAACTGAATGGCATGGTTGACTACGATCATGGCACCATCAGGCAGATAACCAACGGCTTGATGCTTGTCCCTGCCAGGCTTGACCAAGCTCAGTTCAAACTCGTCACCCGTACATACCTCCGGTTGCATGGCTCGCGTGAGATCATGGAAATTTAATACGGTGACATTGCGCAACTTGGCGACTTTACCAAGATTAATGTCATTGGTAAGCAGCCTTGCATTGAGCTCGCGGGCCAGTGACGCAAGACATACATCGACCGGCTCGCCTTCTCGCAATGCCGCTTCATGTATCGTGATATTCATGCTTTTTGTTTCCCGCATTTCTTGCATGCAGTCGATGCCGCGCTTGCCACGTGCGCTTTTGATAGGGTCACGGGAGTCGGCAAGGCGCTGCAATTCATCGACCACAAAGCGAGGGATAATATAGATGCCACTGAGGAAGCCGGTGGCAAAGATTCGTGGGATACGGCCATCAATAATGACATTGCTGTCTAGCAGCATGGGTTCCCCTTCGGAGGCATCTCTTCGAAAGCGCACATAGGGAATAATAAGCGAGAATTGGTCCCTATCGCTGCGTAAGGCGAGAGTGATGCCGAAAAAACCGAGTGAAAAGTAGACACACACCTCGATGATGCTTTTCCAAGCATCCGCATCCTCAAGGTTATGAAACCAAGGCAGATCAAAAAATCCCACTTTCGTAATCAATGAAGCACAAAATAATCCGATAAGTAAGCCAAAGGTGCCTGCGGAAAATTCGCGGAAGGAGAAACGCGCCAAGACATCATCGATCAGAATGAAAGTGATCCCCGCGATCAAACCACCGAGGGCACCGAGACCAACGATCCACATCGATACTTTAAATCCTAAAGGGATGGCAGCGCCCAATAGAACGGCCACAATTAGAAAAATAGTGCGGGCAAGGCGAATAGACCAAGATGAGACGGGCATGATGAGTAGGAGAGAATCGTTTGGGCGGCGTAATAGACAAACAAAAGATTATCTTTTTGTGCCAATGGGGCCAGGAATCGGTCGCGCCCCCTGTTCCTTGCTGGTTGCGGAATCTTTATAAAACAGTACGCCTCGTTCACGCATGTTGGTGATGAGCAGTTTAAAATCTTTTTTCAATTCCACATCATGGATAAGCGCGGGCAGTAGGCCCGCACCCTTGTGGATGTCTTGAGCCGCTTTGCCAAGTGTGGTGGCGGTTTTATCAATGGATTTCATCGCATCATTTGCACTAGTCATTGCGGTGTCCGCTTTTGCAACCACCCCATTAAGCTTCTCTACCACGCCATCTACTTTCGTAAAAGTTGGGTTTAATTTGTCGACGCTATCCTTAAGTGATTTTGCGGCATCTTTGAAGTTTGCGATTCCATCTTTCACGTCCTTGCTGGTCTCATCACTGAAAGTTTTTTCATCAAGTCTTGTGATGACGTTGTTGAGGTGCGTGAGACTGCTTTTGAAATCCGCTAGATTATTGTCGGAGAGTGCGCCTTCATTCACTTTTTTAAGAGTGACCCGGAGATCGGTCATCACGACCCGAAATTCATCCAGGGCTACATCTACTTTTTTGCCGACTTGCTCTGCTGTGCTTTGGAGCGCGCCCAAGCCTGAAGATGGTGAGCCTTCCAGCTTGGCATTATGTTCTATATAGGTGGTTGTGTTCTTACCAGTAGGCCGGATCTCGATGAACGAGTCTCCCAATAATCCAGAGGTGCCAATACTGAATTTGGCATCAGCGGGAATTTTTACACGCTGATAAACTTCAAGCGGGATAACAACCCCATTGAAGGTCTCGTTAAGTATGGGTTTGCGAGGTACTTTGCCAATTTTTGAACCTCCGAGAAGAACCGGCGTGCCTTCCTTAATGCCAGTACCATCGGGAAATGAAACGGTGATTTCATAGGTGCTTTTGAAGAGCTCCCGCACACTGCCAAATTGCAAAATGAGTAAACCAAGCATGACCAATCCAATGAACAGGAACAGTCCCATGAGCATTTCTGTTTTCTTATCGCGTTCTTCCATAAAAAATGAGTGAGTAGTTTAACAGTACACTGAACATGACAAAAGTTGCTAGCAGGTTGTCTCGGAACGGCCTTCAATAAAGTCTTGCACTTCCTTGTCCGGTGACTGGCGCAGTTCATCCGGGGTGCCTAAAAAATGAATGATCCCGCGCTTGAGGAAGGCCACGCGATTGGCGATTTTAAAGACGCTTTTCATGTCATGAGTGACTACGATGGAGGTGATGCCAAAGCGTTTTTGTAATCGAAGAATCATTTGATCAATAACATCCGCCACGATGGGATCAAGACCGGAGTTAGGCTCATCATATAGAATGCACTGTGCTTGCGAAACGATGGCGCGGGCAATGCCTGCGCGTTTTCTCATGCCGCCAGAGAGATTGACCGGCAGTTTTTGGCCATGTTCATCTAAATCGACAACCTCAAGAGCTTCGCGGACGCGTCGGCGTATCTCATTGAAATCACGGAGCCCGCTTTCAAAGAGCGGAAAGGCCACGTTGCCCTCCACGGTCAGGCTGTCGAAGAGCGCTCCCCCCTGAAACAGCATGCCCATTTTCCGACGGACAGGAGCCATTTCGCGCTCTTTGAGTCCATTTACCTTGATGCCATCCACGAGAACATCGCCTTTATCAGGACTCATCAATCCAATAATATGCTTCATCAAGACCGTCTTTCCCTCGCCGCTTGGTCCGATAAGCATCAGCGTTTCGCCTTTAAAGACGGTGAGATCAATGCCCCGCAAAATTTCCTGCGAACCGAGCTTCTTGTGAAGACCAGTGATGACGATGAAGGGGCTGGAAAACGTTTCAGGCATTGCGATGGTCGCACGGGTCATTGACTATGTTGCTCATGGCAGAGATCGGTTATATGCCGGAGCCGAGTGGGAAAAAGTAGTTGAGTAAGATAGAGAGGAAAAAATTAACGATCAGGAGTGCCAGTGAAGAAAAAACCACGGCACGAGTGGTGCCCAGTCCTACGCCTACGGCCCCATTTTGGGTAACCAATCCCTGATGACAGGAAATGATGGTGATGAGAATACCGAACACAAATCCTTTGATGAGCCCACAATAGAGATCTGTTTGATCGGTATGGTCAAAGACATGTGTCCAAAACCAGGGCTTCGGCACTCCAAACCCATACACGGCGACTAAAAATGAGGCGAATAAGCCAAAAGTAATACTCTCGGCAATTAGCAGTGGCATGGAAATCAACATGGCAATAAAGCGGGGCATCACGAGATAATCCACGGGATGCACACCCATGGCCCGCAAAGCATCAATCTGTTCCGTCACCTTCATGGTGCCAATGTCTGCTGCCATCGAGGCCCCTACACGTCCTGCGACCATGAGACCCGTCAGCACCGGCGCTAGCTCTCGGCACATCGACACCGCGACCAGGGCTCCGACGCTCGACTCCACTCCGAAGTCTTTGAATTTGAAATAGGTTTGCGCCGTAAACACCGCACCCGTAAATGCTCCGGTCACAATAACCACGGTTTGTGAGCCGTAACCAATAGCGACGATCTGATGGGCAATAAGACGTGGTCGAAAGCCACCCGCGCGAAGCGAGCCCGCCATATCTCCTAATAAGGCAGCCAATTGCCCCATGTAGGAGAGGAAATTGAGAAACAAATGTCCGGGTAGGCGGAGTATATCCATAAGGAAAGCGCAGCCACCATGCACCTCTGCGGCGGAATCGCAAATGACGGTTCTATTTGCTGACCCAGTTTTTCAGCAGCGCACTTTCTTCCCGACAAAGCTCCCAACGGAATCGCCTCTAGTGCAAGCGCTCAGTTACATCGCCCCGGCGCAATTCCGCGGGCAATTGGCCGACAAAGCGGGCCTCGAGATCTATGTTGTCGAAAAGGTCTTGCACTTGTTTCAGCGTTACCTTGGCAGGGTTGTCGATCTCAAAATAAACCATGTCATGGGCCGCATCCACCTTGTAACGAGCGGCCAACATGTCCATCTGGTGGCCCAGTTGCATCACTTTGTTTTCCTTGCGAAGGCCGGGTGCATAGACAAGAAGCTCAGTCATATCAGGGGGAATAGTTGGGAATTAATTATGCATATTAGCGGGGTTTATACTCCGAGGGCAAGCGAAACAAAACCATCGCGCATTGTCGCGCCGATCAAGGCTTTGCATCGTGACATCATCGCCGCTTTACACACCCGCCCTCGCGTGCCATGTAAGTTACCATTTTTGCCCTCACTTCGTCCGCACCATGCCCAAAGACACCTCCATCAAACGCATCCTCGTCATCGGTTCCGGCCCCATCGTCATCGGCCAAGGCTGTGAGTTCGACTACTCGGGCGTTCAGGCCTGCAAAGCATTGAAGGAGGAAGGTTACGAGGTCGTGCTGGTGAACTCGAATCCGGCCACCATCATGACCGATCCGGAGTTCGCGCATCGCACTTATATCGAGCCAATTAATCCCGAGATCGTTGAGAAAATCATCATCATCGAGAAACCAGATGCCTTGCTGCCTACCCTTGGCGGTCAGACCGCACTGAACTGCGCCATGTCGCTCTGGAAC
>VFKY01000090.1 GCA_009885275.1 Verrucomicrobiota bacterium
AGAGGTTGATACGCCCTTGGATGAAGCCTTGGGCATTTTCATCCAACCGCGCAATTTTGTCATGACTCCTAAGGGCTCGTATGTTCTTGAGGCGAGCAAGGAACTCGGTCTTAGCACGAAGGAGATCCCTACATGGTATAGTAAAACAGCTCTAGTATTTGAAAAGCCAGACAACACCAAAACTAAGGATATCGATGGAAAAGAATCTGTAGTTACAGAATCAACCAAGCCCAGCATGAAGGATAAATGGAAGGTACTGGCAACTGTAAAAGATGATATCATGCTTGCCGAGCGGCAAGTCAGCAGTGGCAGCATCGTGGTGGTGACCGACAGTTATTTTGCGAGCAACGAAGCTCTTTTGAAGGAGCCTGCGCCGGTCTTTCTAGCTTGGATTGTCGGGAGCGCGCGACAGGTGATATTTGACGAGACGCATCTCGGTACCGCGGAAGATCCTGGCATCATGACGCTGGCTCTGCGTTATCATTTGCACGGCTTTTTCTTTGCCGGTCTGGTTTTGTTTATTCTCTATGTCTGGCAGTGCAGCACCAGCCTAGTCCCGCCGAATGATGAGCTCGATCTAGCATCGAACCACGTATCCGGCCATGGTGCCACGGCTGGTCTGGTGAGCTTATTAAAACGCGGCGTGCCCTTGGCTCAAGTGTTGCGCAAAGGTTTTGAGATATTCGAAAAAGGAAGCATCAAAACGAGTGGCGCCATGCAGAAAAAAATCGAGCAAGCCCGTGTTCTCATTCCCTCTGGCGATAAAAAACGTCTTCCTGTCGGAGCTGCGGCAGAACTGTATCAACGAATATCGGACACCCTACATCCTAAAAGAAAATAACACTTTATGACAGAATCCCTCGATCAACTAAAGGCAGCACTCGCGGAAGCGCGTGCTGAAATTGGCAAGGTTATCATCGGGCAACATAACGTTGTTGACCATGCGCTCATTGCTATCTTCACCGGTCAGCATGTCCTTGTCGAAGGCGTGCCAGGGGTCGGCAAAACTTTACTGGTACGCACACTCGCCAAAGTGCTGGGCGGAGACTTTTCACGCATCCAATTCACACCAGACCTAATGCCCGCAGACATTACTGGCACTAGTGTGTTTAACCTCAAGGATAACACCTTCGTGCTCGTGAAGGGACCAGTATTCACCAGCTTCTTACTCGCAGATGAAATCAATCGCGCACCAGCAAAAACGCAATCCGCGCTGCTTCAAGCCATGCAGGAGCGACTGGTGACGATTGATAATGAAACGCACACGCTGCCTGCCAGTTTCACTGTTTTCGCAACACAGAACCCAGTGGAATATGAAGGCACTTACCCATTGCCTGAGGCGCAGAAGGATCGCTTCATGTTTAAACTAAATATCGATTACCCGACACGCGATGAAGAATTGAATCTCGCTAATCGCATGCTCGGTGCTGAATCGCCAGAAGCCGTGCTCGCTAGTGGTGCGGTTAGACAAGTGCTCAGCGCAGAGCGCATTGCCTCCCTGAGAGAAGCGCTGCATCAAGTAACGGTGCGCGATGAACTGGTGACTTACATTGTCGATTTAGTCCGTGCCACACGCGAACATGAAGCCGTGCTCGTTGGTGCCGGACCTCGCGCGACTCAATCCCTCCTTCTGGCCAGTCGTGCGCGTGCCGCTTTGGATATGAGGGATTTCGTAACTCCGGATGATGTTCGAGCGTTAACTGAACCCGTCCTCGGGCATCGTCTCATGTTGCGTCCTGAATTCGAAATCGAAGGGCTCACCATCGGAGAACTCATCACCCGTGTCCTCGAAGGCGTGGCGGTGCCTAGATAGAGTGTGAAGGTTTAAGGTTCAAGGCTTCAGACGAAGCTTCCTTGAACCTAAACCCTTGAACCTTAACCCTTCTTTAATGCTTTCCCCTTCCAATCGCCTCCTGATCTATACAGGCTTGATCGGCATACCGCTCTTCACAGTGCTGGGGATGACAGGCATGTCCTTGTCGCTCATGGCTGGTCTGGGATTGTTGCTCGCTTTGGTGGTGGCATTGGATGCGCCGAGTGCTTTGCAACTCCTGCAAAGGATCACCGTGAAATTTCCTGAACTGGTACGCACAACCAAGGGGCGGGAATTTGATCTGGATATTGTGTTAACCAATCCGGGTTTGACCTGTGACTTTCTGCGCATCGGATTATCATTTCCCCCTGAACTACGGAGTGAAGCCATGATATTGGCGCTGACGTTGAGTAGCGTATCCGAGCGTCATGAAGTGCGGTGGAAAATCAAAGCGATGGAACGGGGCAATTTTCAATTCCAGCATTGTTATATTGAAGGGGCATCCCGATTCGGGCTTTGGCAGGGCAGGAAAACACTGTCATGCCAATCTGAGGTGCGAGTTTATCCTGATCTCAGTCGCGAAAAGAATGTCTTAGCGCCGCTGTTTTTTCGTCGGGGCGCGATCGGCGTCCATCGTGTAAGACAGATCGGGAAGGGGCGTGAGTTTGAGCAGTTGCGTGAATACGCCCCTGGTGATGGATATGAAGATGTTTACTGGAAGGGCACGGCCAAGCGGCGTTTCCCTGTCACCAAGATGTTTCAGATGGAGCGCACCCAGGAAGTCTACGTGGCGATCGATGCCTCGCGTCGCAGTGCTCGTAGGCTCGATCGATTGACGGAAGAAGTGGACGATGACTTGGTTGCCAAGACTCAGTTGGAACGATTTATTCAAGCGGCATTGGTGCTCGCACTTGCGGCTGAACAGCAGACGGACAAGTTCGGCTTGATCATTTTTTCTGACAAGGTGCAGCGCCTCATTCCCGCAAGGAGCGGTCGCAGTCACTATGATACGATCCGTGACGTGCTCTATACCTTGAAGCCTGCCGTCGTCAGTCCTGATTACGATGATGTTTTCATTCATATCGGCAATCGATTACGCCATCGCGGATTGTTGCTTTTTCTTACCGATCTCGGTGAACCTTGGTTAGCCGAATCATTTGTGGAAGGCGTATCACTTATATCGCGTCGACATGTGGTGTTGACGCATATGTTGGGACAGCGTGAAGTGGCCCCCATGTTTTCCAAGGGCGATAGAGCCGAGAGTGATGACGATCTCTACAGCAAGCTTGCTGGTCAGATGATGTGGAATGATTTTCAAGAAACGACTCGTTTGCTTAAGCAGCGCGGCGTGCATCTTACTTCATCGTTACAGGAAAATCTCGTGGCCGATGTCGTGAGTGAATACCTTCGGGTGAAGAAGCGCCAATTGATTTAACCCCCATCTCAAATTGATCTCCGACCTCAAATCATTTATCGAACGTGAACGACCTCACTGGCAGGAGCTGGAGAGAGAATTGTCTCGTATGCGAGAGGGACTTGCGGATCTCTCCGATCTCCGACACGCTCGGCATGTGCTTTCGCTGTTTCAGCGCGCTTCTTCTGATCTGGCGCAACTACAGGGATATTCGGCGGAGCCGGAGTTAAAGTCTTATTTAGAGACACTCGTGGGTGCTGGCTATGCAGAGATTCATTCTTCCACCCGTGATTCGCGCAGGTTCAAGCCATGGCAATGGGTGACAGAAGTCTTTCCAGAAACTTTCCGCAGGCAGATATGGGGGTTTCATGTGGCGCTGGCGTTGACCGTTGTTGGAGCATTGCTTGGGGCACTGCTTATCGCCTCAGGAACGGAGGGGCGCGAAGCCATTTATCCATTTCGTCATCTTGTTGAGCAAACGCCTAGTGAGCGAGTAGCTCGAGAAGAACGTCCTACGGATCGGGATCGTCTGGCAGGAGCCAAAGCTACCTTCTCTGCACAGCTCATGCAGAACAATATTACGGTGACATTTCGAGCTCTGGCTTTAGGCATCACATGGGGCATAGGCACGATTCTAATACTTTTTTACAACGGCGTCATTCTCGGTGCTGTGATTCTTGATTATATCGTGGATGGACAAACTGTATTCTTGATTGCCTGGCTGTTACCGCATGGATCGTTTGAGATTCCCGCCATCCTCATTGGTGGACAGGGAGGGCTTGTGCTTGGGCGCGCGTTGATTGGTTGGGGCACTGCCGATAGTCTGCGCATGCGCTTTCGAAAAACTGTGCCGGACCTTGCCACCCTCGCTGGTGGTGCGGCACTTATGCTGGTGTGGGCGGGAATTGTAGAAGCATTTTTTTCGCAATATCATGCGCCCGTGCTTCCCTATGCTGTCAAAATTGCGTTCGGCTCAGTGGAGCTGGTGGGCTTGTTTAGCTTCTTGTATTTCTGCGGTCGATCAAAAACTAAAGGACGCAAGGCATGAGCGATCAACGCACCGCCACCTTGAATATCGTCATCCCTGAAGGGGTTTCATTTTCATTGCCTCTGGCAGGACCGATAACTCGGAGCATCGCATTCTTCATCGATTTTGCTACGATGAGCGCCGTGCTCAGCACGTTGACTCCCATCTTTACGGCAATGCAACTCATTGGTGGTGATACTGGGGTTGGAGTCACGATTCTTATCCAGTTCATCATCATCGAGGGTTCAAAAATGATCATGGAGCTTCTTTGGCGTGGACAAACCATTGGAAAAAAAGTTATGGGGCTTCGTGTTGTCGATGAGCGAGGGCTCAAGCTTCGCCCCTCTCAGGTGGTGATTCGTAATCTATTGCGTTTTGTGGATGCGCTGCCGCTTTTTTACGCCTTAGGCGGTATTGTTTCGCTCTTTAGCTCGCGAGCACAACGTCTCGGTGATCTTGCCGCTGGAACAGTAGTGGTGCGCACCGTGCATTCGTCCCCTCCCGATGTTGCAAGCATTCTGGCGGGCAAGTTCAATTCGTTTCGTGATCATGCTCATCTCGAAGCCAGACTCCGGCAGAAGGTTACTCCTGAAGAGTCGCAACTGGCGTTGCATGCGCTGGTGAGGCGTGATGAATTGGAGTCAGGTGCGAGAGTGAAAATCTATGGAGCACTTGCAAACCACTTTCGGGAGAAGGTGAAATTCCCTGACGAAGCGATTCATGGCATGAGCGACGAACAATACGTGCGCAATGTCGTGGAAACCATATTTCGCAGTCGTAAAAGTGTCGCTCGCAACTGACGCTTTGTGAATTAGGTGAATCAAGAACCTCACGAAGAAACTAAAGTCAATAAGTTGAAATGTGACTCGTTGGGGGTTCGTTCTAATGCTCCGCTGAAAAGAAAACACGCATTCATGAATACCTTGAAAATCCGTTCCGCAATATTTCTGTCTTTGTACATCATCTCGATCTCTGTGATACAATCTGCAGAACCCGCGGCTCCTGTCCCCGCTAAAGCAACTCGCACTTCGAATCGTGGTCCAGAGAGTGTGGAGTTGAAATTCAAGTTGCCGCCGCCGCCCGTTCTATCACCAGAAGCAGCGTTGAAGACTTTCAAAGTGCAAAAGGGATTCAAGATTGAGCTCGTCGCGTTTGAGCCCATGATTGAGTCGCCGGTGGCCATGAGTTGGGATGATCAGGGCCGACTCTATGTCGTAGAGATGCGAGGCTATATGAACGATGTGAATGCCAAAGGCGAGGATCAGCCTATCGGCCGGATCAAACGCCTCGAAGATACGAACGGTGATGGCATCATGGACAAGGCCACAGTGTTTGTGGACAAGCTTCTTATGCCTCGATCTGTAACAACATTAGGCGATGGTGCGTTGGTTGCTGAACCGCCGAACCTCACTTTTTATCATGATACGGATGGGGATGGCGTGGCTGATAAGAATGAGGTGGTCGCCGGAAGTTTTGGCAGTGCCGGCGGTCAACCGGAACACATGGCAAACTCCATGACTTGGTGCATGGACAACTGGATATGGGGCGCTGGTTATGGTCAGCGTTTGCGTTATAGCAAAGGAAAGTTCATCAGCGATGCCACGCGCAGTGGGGGCCAGTGGGGACTGACTCAAGATGATTGGGGACGCCGATATTTTAATTACAACAGCGATTTTCTCCGGACGGATCTGCTGCCTCCTTCCATCTACGCTCGTAATCCCAATCTTACAGATCGCACAGCACTGAACTATCAGGTGATGAAGGATCAGGCGACTTGGCCTTCCGTTCCGACCCCCGGCGTCAATCGTGGTTACACGGACAAACAACTTCGCGCTGATGGCACACTGGCAGTGGCAACTGCTACCTGTGGCGCTTCGATTTATCGTGGCGGTCTTTTCGGCAAAGACTATGAAGGCAACGCTTTCATCCCTGAGCCTGCTGGTAATTTGGTGAAACGTCTGATCCTTTCAGAGACAGGTGGTGTGGTTACGGCCAAGAATGCTGCAAGTGGCGCGGAGTTCCTCACTTCTACCGATGAACGGTTTCGTCCCGTGAACACCTACAACGGACCTGATGGCGCGCTTTATATTGTGGACATGGCTCGTGGCATTATTCAGCACAAGTTTTTTCTAACCCATTACTTGATTGCAAACATTGAGTCACGTGGGCTTGAACAGCCTGTCAACCTCGGGCGCATCTACCGTATTGTGCCTGAGAATACGAAAACACAATCCGTGAAGCTTCCACAAGAGGCTTCGGCGGTCGTGCCATTTCTTTCCCATGAAAATGGTCATATTCGTGACACTGCCCAACGAGTGTTGGTTGAGCGTGCAGATACTACAACTTTCGAAGCGATCAAGAAGCTCGCGCAAGAAGCAAAGTCTCCACAAGCGCGCGCTCAAGCGCTTTGGACATTGGAAGGTCTCAATGCTCTTACGCCGGAGTTGCTGACAACTCTGTTGCATGATGGTCATGAAAAAGTGCGCGGAACAGCGGCTCGCCTTTCAAACTTTATTCTTGTGCCCGAGCTTTTAAAAATGATCGAAGACTCGAATGCAGAGGTTCGAGTGCAGCTTGCTCTGCAACTCAGCGCACAAAATACCGCTGAAGCTCAACAGGCCGTATTTGCATTGCTTAAAAAGGGTGGCAGCCCGCTTCTTAATGAGGCGATCGTTAGCGGCTTACGCGGCAGGGAGCTGGAGTTTATCCAAGCCTTGTTGAAGGAACCGGCAGGAGACAAAGATACTTCCGTTGCCAGTGGACTATTGCAAATGCTAGCTGGCTGCGTCATGAACGAGCGTCGCGGCGTTCGCGTTTCTCAGTTGCTGGAATTGGCGGCGAATCAAACACTGGAGAGCCCAAGACAGATAGCATTGCTCAATGGCATGGCGGGCACTCCGTTGGATAAAGCCGCTAAGGCGCAGCCCAGAAAAATGCTTTATCTTGAAGCTCAACCCGGAACGCTTGTCGCCTTAACAAATACAATTAAAAGCGCCTCATCGAAAAAACTCTTGGCAACCATAGACAAAGCGCTGGCCTGGCCAGACAAGCCTGGTGTGCCGCCCCCACCGGTTATCGTGCCTCTCACTGTCGAGCAACAGGCACTGGCAGATAAAGGGAAGATCATCTACGCCGGACTTTGTGCCGCCTGTCATCAACCTACAGGAGCGGGGCTTGATGGACTGGCGCCGCCTTTGCTCGATTCGGATTGGGTGCTCGGTACTGCGGAACATCCCATCAAGATTATATTGCATGGCATGAGTGGTCCAGTGGTGGTTGCCGGAAGAACATGGCAACTGGAGATGCCTCCGTTGCCACAATTTACGGACGCCGATATCGCTGGTGTGTTGACCTATCTTCGTCGCGAATGGGAACATAACGCTTCGCCAGTATCTCCTGATGATGTGGCCAAAGTGCGTGCTGCAAATAAAACACGCACCAAGGCATGGACAGCAGATGAATTAAAAAAACCTGCGGTGAAAAAATAAGCGAAGTAAATAGATCATTATATGGATAACACGACACCCGCAGGATACGCCATCGGTTGGGGCTCATTAGCACTCATAAATGCAGGCTTGGCGCAGGGAAAAAATCGCAGCGGTCTCGCATGGTTTCTTCTCAGTCTTTTGCTCGGCCCTATCGCGACGTTTCTGATCGTGGTGCTCGATAAAGTGCCAGAGAACAATGGATAAAGGGATTCGTTATTTTACAGGGTAGGGAAGCGCTGCGTCGCGTCCCAAACTAGTGATGGCGGAGTCGGTGGCCAGTCAATTTCATTTATTGATCAGCAGCAACGACACTTGTGACGCGGCCATTGGCAAGACGAGAAATGATAACATCGCCTGATTGCACCTTTTCGGCATCATTGATAGTTTTGCCATTGGCGTCGGTGGTCATGGAGAAACCACGAGCAAGCACCCCTTCGGGACCGAGGCTCTTGAGTAATTTTTGTAGGGTCACGAGGCGATCACCCTGTTGATCCATGCGCTGATGAATAATGGTAGAGAAACGATGTTGAAGCAGTTTGAGTCTCTGGCTCGAGTTGGTGAGAAGATGTCTCGGATGAAAGCGCTCCAAGGTGTGCTGTGAAGTGATGAGATTATCTTCTAGCTCGCGCCAGTAATTTGTCAGCGCGGTTTTAAAGGACTGATCCATGTCATCTAGGCTTTGCGTGATATCCCGCAACTGACGTTCCGGCTCGCGTCGAAGAGCACCCTTGGCGGTGAGTTCAAGCACGCGATCATGCTGTTCCAGCGTTGATGAGACACGAAGTTCCATGCTTTTTTTCATGGCTTCAAAGTGTCGATTTAATTCACTGACATCCGGCGCAATCAATTCAGCAGCGGCGCTTGGTGTCGGTGCTCGCATATCAGCAACAAAGTCCGCGATGGTGAAATCGATCTCGTGTCCGACTGCCGAAATAACAGGGATTTCCGAAGCAAAGATAGCGCGGGCGACGATCTCTTCGTTGAAGTTCCAGAGGTCTTCGAGACTGCCGCCTCCGCGTCCGACAACGATGGTGTCTGGAACGGGCAGGCCGATGTCTTCGGCTTGATTCAAGAGTTCGATGGCGCGGGCAATTTCCTTTTCCGCACCCTGTCCTTGAACTCGGACGGGAAATACGAGCACCCGCAACCACGGTGCGCGACGTGTTAGGATGTTGATCATGTCGCGAATTGCTGCCCCAGTGGGCGATGTTACCAGCGCGACCGTGCGCGGGAACCGAGGAATGGGTTTCTTCCATTCCGGATCGAAGAGACCCTCGGCATGAAGCTTTTGTTTCAGGGCTTCAAAACGAGCCTGGAGCGAACCCAGCCCCTTTGGTTGGACGGCGCGGACAATGATCTGGTAATTGCCCCGTTGTTCATAAACGGTCAGCTCGCCGAACACCTGCACCTGCTGTCCGTCGCGGAGTGGAGCCATCCGGGCGCTCGCGTTGCGGAAGAGGACACAGGAGAGCTGGGCACCTTCGTCCTTGAGGGTGAAGTATTGATGGCCCGAGCTTTGCAGGCGGTGATTGCTGATCTCGCCCTCGACCCAAACTTCGCCGATCTGGCCTTCGAGAAGGGCACGGATCTTCCGTGTTAGTTGGGAGACGGAGAGGATGTTTTGTGGTTCAGGCATAGCCAGAGTTCACTTCACCAGATGCCAAAGCGACATCACCAGCTTGGTGGCATCACCCCAGACATCGGCCACTCCTACGGTGGGGGAGGCGAGAATAAAAAAGGCCCCCACAATGGCGAGATTGGCCAGAAAGATCAGCATCATCGAAAAGAACTCACCGTTCATGAGCAGGTCGCTTTGTTCGGTGCGCAGGACTTCGAGGGTGAAGGTGATGTGAAAACACCAGGTGGCGCCGACGAACCAGTAAAAAATCCACGCCCATTTCCACAAGAGCGTCCAGCCGAGGATATCGACCGAAATCTTTGCCTGCATGTCGGTGAACAGACAGAGCAGTCCATAGAGGGCAAACACCACCACCGTGTAAAAAGGTACGAGGTAGGGGGAAAGGGTGATGAAGGTGTTGGTCTTGTCGGTCTCGACATAGCCGCCGGATTCGCTGACGTGCATGCCGTGGATCTTGCCGCCGCTGAGGCGGGCGGTGATGGCGTGTGTCATTTCATGGGCAAAGACATAGAGCACCGCCGGTTGGAGCTTCACAAGGCCGAGACTGAGCCAGAAAAGACAGCCGAAGGCAAAGAACCAGAAACCTTCGGTGCGCCAGAAAGCCCCTTTGACGGTGGCTCGAAAAAACAACTCCGTAAACGTGATCAGCGCGATCATGCAAATGGGCAGGAGAATCAGACCCATGAGCACCTTGCGCTTCTTCCATCCGTCGACTTCGTCATCGTGTTCCACAGAGATAATGGCCGACCCGGAGCGCCGCCCCGTGGTTCGACCCACAACAGGTTCCCGCGCCTCCAGACGTTCTCTGGTGCGATTGCGAAGGTTTTTGTTGATGGCGCTCATGTGCGGTAATGATGGATACGTCGGGGCCGATCGCCTTGAGGAAGATTAGCAGGAGTATCGTCCTTTTCTCGGTCCCGTCATCCACTTCCACGCAGACTCGATGTGTTGTCGCGGTTCTTTCAGCTCCGCTTCCCATCCCAGCAAGGCTTTGGCCTTGGCAGGATTAGCGACTAGTTCTGGCGGATCCCCCGCGCGTCGGGGACCATAGCTGACAGGGATAGTTTTACCGGTCACGGCTTCCGCGGTTGCGATGATCTCTTTCACACTGAAGCCACGTCCGGTGCCGAGATTTACGGCGGTGCTTTCCCCGCCATTGCGGAGATAGTCGAGCGCGAGCGCATGCGCTTTGGCGAGATCTTGGACATGAATATAATCGCGGATGCAGGTGCCGTCTGGGGTCGGGTAATCGGTGCCAAAAACGGTGAGGCTTTCGATCTCACCGGTCGCGGCCATCAATATGCGAGGAATAAGATGCGACTCAGGTGCGTGATCTTCACCGATCTCGCCTTCGAGGTCGCATCCACTGGCATTGAAGTAACGGAGAAACACGCTTTTCAGTCCAAAGGCGCGATCGCAGTCTTTTAATACGCGTTCCAGCATGAACTTGCTTTCGCCATAAGGATTAACCGGTTCCTGGGGATGCGTTTCATCCATCGGAATGCTCACGGGATTTCCGTACGTGGCGCAGGTGGAGGAGAAAATGAACCGCTTTGTGCCGTGCTTCTGCATTGCCTCCAGCACTGTGAGTGGTGCAGCAAAGTTGTTGCGATAGTATTTGAGAGGATTCTCGACCGATTCACCGACAAAAGCGAAGGCGGCAAAATGGAGCACAGCTTCGGGTTGATGTTCGGTAAAGAGTTTCTCGATCAGTGGAGCATCGCTCATGTCTCCTTGAATGAAGGTCATTCGATCCAGCGGCAGGGCTTCGCGATGTCCGAACACCAGATTATCCAGGACCACGATCCGTTCGTGATTGGCGAGCAGGTGCTTGACGGTGTGGGAGCCGATGTATCCCGCGCCGCCGGTCACGAGAAGGGTGCCTTTTGATTGCATCGCCAATAGTCACCGATACCTGAAGCTTTTGCAACGGAGAGGTGCATCAACATAATCCCAGACTTGACCCTCCGCCCTTTACTACTAGGCTCGCCGTCATGGAAATAGTGAGACTCGGCATCGTTGGACTCGGAAACATGGGCAAGACACATCTTGCTAACATTCGCGGAGGCAAAGTCGAAGGCATGAAGGTTACTGCGCTTTGTGAAAGCGTTGGCACCCTTCCCAAGATTTTAGAGGAGGAAAGCGCTTTCACGGATGTCAACGCGATGATCCATAGTGGTAAAATTGATGCCATCCTCATCTGCACACCGCACTTCTCGCATACAACTATCGGCATTGAAGCCTTAAGCCACGGGCTCCACGTTCTTGTTGAAAAACCAATTTCGGTACACAAAGCCGATTGTGAGCGCCTCATTGCGGCCCATAAGGACAAGAAAAAGATTTTTGCCGCCATGTTTAACATGCGCACCAATGCCGTGTTTAAGAAGGTCAAAGACCTCATCGACAGTGGCGAACTGGGTGAAGTGCGCCGTGTTCATTGGGAAATCACTAACTGGTTCCGCACCAACACCTATTACGCTAGTGGCGGATGGCGCGGCACTTGGAAGGGTGAGGGCGGCGGCGTTCTCATGAATCAGTGCCCCCACAATCTCGATCTCTTTCAGTGGCTCTTTGGCATGCCTCAGAAGGTGCGCGGCTTCTGTCAATTTGGTCGCTTTCACCAGATCGAAGTGGAAGATGATGTCATTGCCGTGATGCAATACGACAATGGCACCACTGCCACCCTTGTGACTTCCACTGGCGAAGCGCCTGGGAAGAACTGTCTGGAGATTTCTGCGGAACGTGGTCGACTCACGGTGACGGATGGCACGCACATTCACTTTCAACGCAATCGCACACCCATGAGTGAGTTCTGCTATGGATCAGAGGCTGCCTTTGCGATGCCGGAAAGCTGGCACATGGACATTCCCGTTGAGAGCGGTGGCGGACAACATGTTGAGGTTTTACAAAACTTCACCAACGCCATTCTCAAAGGAGAGAAACTGCTTTCCCCTGCGGAAGATGGCATTCGCAGTGTCGAGCTGGCCAATTCTATTCTTCTCTCTACTTGGAAAGATGCCACCATTGAGTTGCCCATGGACAGCGCGGAGTATGAACGCATTCTCATTGAAAAAGGTGAACAAAGCACCTTCAAAAAAACCAAGGTGGCAGCAAAGGCCAGTGCGGATGATTTTGCGAAGAGCTTCCGTTGAGGAAGAGGTAATCGCGCGCAGTTTAAGAGAGTAGGGCTGCGCTGCCATGGTAAGACAGGATTCCATCCTGTCAGTGCTGCGGAAGTCTGTTCCGCAACGGGGCCGCGTTACGGCATGAAGACGGGATACAATCCCATCACACGGACAGGACACAATCCTGTCTTACCGCAAGCTCGGAGCATCGTTGCTTCAACGTTGAAACATAAACTCGCCCGTATTGAGCAGAGCCCAAACCAGGTCGCTCCATACGGTGGCAGGGTGGGTGACACCGTGATCGAGGGCTTTGATCTTTTCGTTGGTCGATGGGAATCGGCCTAACACGGCGAGGAAAGCTTCATCGATGGCGACATCTGTCTGTGGGATCGACTTCAAGCGGCGTACCAGCGGGCTGTCGGGAGCACTTGCGATCTTCGCGGGATCACCGGCCATCATCAGTCGCACGATGTTGTGGGTGATGAGGGGAAGGGAATCATCGCCCCACTCCCGTGCGCCGCGTCCGAGGATGCGCGAGGCATGATCGACGGCGGGGACTTGGGGAAGTTCATGGCTCAGAAGCATCGTCGCTCGGGGGGCGCCATCGGTTTGCACGTGCACAAGATTGTTCCAGATCGTCTCCGGTCGCAGGCGACGCATGGCCGGGGCGATCGTCAGCATTTCAGCCCTGAAAGACGGGAGCACACTTTCCCTCTGATAGGTAGTCGTATGACAAAGGATGCGTTCAAACTCGCGCAGATCGTAATGCACCTTCTCCAGCTCTTGTGCCAGCGTCTTGATGAAACGATGGTGGGCCTCGCTGCTGCTCTTTTCCAGGAACATCCCGATCATGGCCTGACCTCTGTCGGATGGCACCGAACGTCCGCTCGGGTCTTCACAGGACGATACCTTGATCTGCTCAGCGCGGGTTCGAGGATCGCTATACACTTTGCCATAGAGGTATCCTTCACCGATTCCCGGGAACCCAAAAAGGTCCTGCCAGGTTCGCAGGGCTGCGACCATGGCGAAACGCGGGCTGCCAGTCAGCCAACTCGAGAAGTGCTCGCGCAGGATTTCCGGCTTCATTCGGCTAATTCTCTGCACATTGCCTGTCGCATCTCCCTGCCATTCCCACAGGGCCGGATTCACGGGTTCGTTCGGGTTGCCGTCACGGTAGGGATAGTTTGCAGGCAAACGCACAGGTTCATTTCGATTTACGTCCATAAGGATCAATCGCTCGTCTACTGCAAGCGGTTGATCTGCTTTATCGCCCCACGATTCCGCTGGCCAGAGCAGTGTTCGGTGTTGTGGACCCTGTTTGATGACCTGAGTTCCACCGAAGCAGGCTGCCAGCTCGTAAAACTCTCGCTGCGTCCAGGACTCAAAGGGATGATCGTGGCAGCGTGCGCAGGCGATGTCCTCATCGAGAAAAACGCGCAGCGACTCAGTGGTGGCGATGGTCATCTTCCCAGCATCGCCCAGGAGCCAACCGGTCGCCGGATTCGTGTCCACTTCGCCTGTGGCCGTGATCATCTCCCGCACCATCTGATCATAGGGCATGGCGCTCGCGCAGGCGGCTCGCAACCACGCCGAATAGGGCTGGAGGGAAACTCCGAGCACTGTGTCCTTCACCCGCAGCATGTCCGCCAGACGCAGGAAACGCCGATCACTGGTGGCGGCGGAGACCAGCAGCCGATCTACCAGCTTCGCGCGTTTCTCCGGATCAGGATCAAGCAGGAACGAACGAATCTCCCTGGCGTCTGGCAGGCGAGCCTGGAGGTCCAGCGTCGCCCGGCGCAGGAAGGTGCTATCGTCCGTCAGTGGCGGGATTTTTAGAGGGGTTTGTTTGGCGGGCGGGGTGCCTTCCATCCTGCGTTTCTGATTGTACTGCTCCAGTGCCAGAGCCACTGAGTCAATGCGCCCGGCAGCAGCCATGACTTCCGTCTCTGACAGGCGAAGGGCAGGAGTCGGTAGTGTCTGCGCCTGAAGCAGACAGGGCAGGCTAAAGATCAAGGAGAGAAGAGGAAACCTGCGCATCATAAGTTGTATTGGGTTAGCGTTGCCATTTCAACAACGCGGCAGTTCAAGCTACCTTAGGGTTTATCGAAGTAGTGAGTAAAGCATCAGAGCATGCAGGTTTATTCATAGTAAGACAGGATTCCATCCTGTCAGTGCTGCGGAAGTCCGTTCCGCAACGGGGCCGCGTAACGGCATGAAGACGGGATACAATCCCATCACACGGACAGGATGGAATCCTGTCTTACTTCTGAAAGTCCTGACTTGCGCCGTGGCACACTCCAAGCCACCATTTCGGCCCCTATGATCAAACTCACCGGTATTGCAGACGAAGCAGGCGCATCTCTTGATGTGCAGATCAAAGCCCATCAGGAACTCGGCTGGGACTCCATTGAAATGCGCGGCGTCGAACTCGACGGCGTGAAAGGCAACCTCCATGAGATCCCTGAGGCCACCTTTGATGCGGTTTGCGAAAAACTCGCGGCCGCCAACATGAAGATCAGCGGTTTCGGCTCCATCATCGCCAACTGGGCG
>VFKY01000308.1 GCA_009885275.1 Verrucomicrobiota bacterium
AGCGTAACCACTGATGCAGGAACTGGCGGCGCAACGGCTACTGGCGCTGGCGGCGTAACCACTGGTGCAGGAACTGGCGGCGCAACAGCGACTGGCGCTGGCGGCGTTAATGGTTGCGGTGGACGAGGTGGGACCACTGAAACAGGTGTTGATATAGAACGGGTAACAGGTGGTGTAAGTATAGACGGAGTCACCGGCGCAGGAGTCGCGGGGGCTGAGGCTGCCGCAGCAGCAGCCATCGTCGGTATCGGCATAGTGTCCAGTTTAACAAAGCCACTCGCACGACTCAAAGGCTTTGGCGGAAGCTGAACCGGAGATGTAGCTGGGCGCGCGGATGGCGCTGGAAGCGGTGAACCAGGCAATTGAATAGACGTTGTAGACCTTACTGGAGCAGCTAGAGATCCAGCTATAACAGGCACCGGTGTTGTCAGTTCTTTAGGTTGAGTCAGTCCGGCACCCGGTCTAGCACGGAGCGTAATACGCACTGTTTCCTTTTTTAAAGGCACCGCAGAAGTCTTCTGAGATGGAGGCGGCGGTGGCTGTGGGGACGGGTTGTTGGGATCGCTCATAATGAAAACTTTTTATCAAAGAAACAGCAGTTCCCATGATTTTCAAAAAATATTAGCCTTTTGACCTATAAATCGTCAATATCTTTCTCAATTTTCATGGGGAACTTTTACTTGCGAGTTCTGTGCCATGCCGCTAGGGAACCCATCACCTTGCTATGAAAGTTCTCATTACCGGCGGCGCAGGCTTTATTGGATCACACACGGCAGAGCGATTGCTCGCCCAAAATGTAGAGGTTGGTATTTTTGATAACTTCAATGATTACTACGCTCCTGACATCAAAAGAGAGAACCTACGCGTCATCCGTGACCGCATCACGCTGCACGAGGGAGACCTCCGAGATCCCGCCTTTGTTGAACAAACTTTTGCCCAAGGCTACTACGATGCAATCATCCACCTTGCTGCCCGAGCTGGGGTACGCCCGTCAATCGAGCAACCCGAGTTATATATAGACACCAATATCAAGGGCACATTCTATCTTCTTGAAGCTTGTAAACATCATGGCGTGAAAAAATTTGTATTCGCCAGCAGTTCTTCTGTTTACGGCGTGAACAAGAAAGTTCCCTTCTCGGAAGAAGACCCTATTTTACAAACCATCAGCCCTTATGCGATGACTAAAATGGCAGGTGAGCAGATGTGCTCAAACTACTCAGCGCTAAGTGACATCCGCACCGTCTGCCTTAGATTTTTCACAGTTTACGGGCCGCGCCAGCGTCCTGACCTTGCAATTTCGAAATTCACTAAGCTTATCCTCGATAACAAGCCCATCGATCGTTATGGTAAGGGTGACACGGCCCGCGACTACACCTTTATTAGCGATATTGTTGACGGCATCATCAGCGCCTTACACTACAATCAGGGGCCAATGTGTAGCATTTTCAATCTTGGGGGGTCACAAACGGTCACACTCAATGAATTAATTGGCTCCATTGAGAGCGCTCTTGGCAAAAAGGCCGTCATCAATGAAATGCCGGAGCAACCTGGTGACGTGCCTCTGACGAGCGCGAATGTAAGCAAAGCTTCTCAACTTCTGAATTTCAAACCCACCACTCATATTGATACCGGTATTCCGAGGTTTGTGGAATGGTTCCTTGAAATGAGAAAGCTGGGATTGCGGTAAATTGAGCCCTTGGGTGTCTCACTCGGAACTTAATTACCTAGAAGCTTAGTTGCCAGCTCAGTGATGTTGCGGAATCATGACTATACTTGATCATTCCCCATGACTGCTTTCCCCAACTCCGTCATCGAACTTGCACAGGCCCTTGTGCGCATTCCTTCCGTAAACCCAGATGGGGAGCAGGGAATTGAGTATACAGGCGAACAGCTATGCGCAGAATATGTTGGGGAGTTTCTCAAGGCGTGCGGGGCTGAGGTGGTAGTAGAAGATGTGTTGCCCATGCGTCCGAATGTCATTGGCCGTTTTCCGACCGATGGTAAAATCAAACCTCGCATCTTGTTTGGTCCGCATCTCGATACCGTGGGTGTGGGAGGCATGACGATACCTCCATTCGGCGGGGAATTACGTGACGGAAAGCTTTGGGGTCGCGGGGCCTGCGATACTAAAGGTCCTATGTCTGCCATGCTTTGGGCACTTTGGGAGTTGCGCCATGAAATTGCCAGCTTGCCAGTGGAAGTACATTTTGCGGGCTTTATGTCGGAAGAGTCTGATCAGCATGGGTCGCGTCATTTTGCAAAGCATCACGGTGCGGACTATGACTTTGCCATCATCGCTGAACCGACAAACCTTGAAACGGTCTTCAAACACAAAGGCTGCCTGTGGGCTGACATTGAAACGTTCGGAGTGGCGTTGCATGGATCACGTCCTGAACTCGGTGAAAACGCCATTGTGAAAATGGCCAAACTTATCAAAGCGCTCGACGGCTCCTTCCGAGCTCAACTCAAAGAGGCCAGCGGAGAAGACCCATGGCTCGGACAGAGCACGATCAGTCTTGGCATGATCCGCGGAGGAACTCGCCCCAACATTACAGCGGATCGCTGTGAACTCACTGTGGATATTCGCTTCACACCTCCGATTGCTGCTCTCGGGGGACCATTGAAACTTCTAGAGACTTTTGTGAAGCTCGAAGACTCCACCGCAAAAGTAAGTCCTCGCGGTCAGGCTTCTCCATGTCTAAATACAGATCCTGAGAATAAATATGTGCAGACTTTATTGAAAAATGGTGCGGCGCTCACGGGTGCTCCATGGTTTTGTGATGCTGCCTTCCTTGCTGAAAGCGGCGTTCCCGCTGTGGCTATTGGCCCTGGTTCCATTACCCAAGCACACACGAAAGATGAATGGATTGACTGTGAAGAACTACAACGAGGTGCTAGCTTTTTTGTAAAATTCCTAAAGTCTTTCAAGAGCACTTAACTTTGACCGGCACCAGCCGCTGCCTTTTCCTGCACTTCCTTTTCAAGAAACTCGATCACATCTTTGAAGCGAGCCACATTACTTTCATTGGCCTGTGTCAAAGCTTCATGAGCCTCAAGCACATGCTCTGCCTGTTCTGTCTTGGTGCATGGCGTGGGCTCAAGACAAGCATCTAATTCATCGCTAACTTGCTTGCGTTCGCTGATATGACGAGAGTCATCGCTATCAACATCAAGAATGTGATCTAAACCAAGATTACTCAGTAATTGTTTATTGCGTGCGTTAGCATTGAGAATACAAACTTCACCGGCACCAAGTTCACGCAGATGCAGGGCCGCTCCGGTCAAGGTTCCTAGAAAAGTGCTGTCCATGATGGGGCAACGCTCCAGATCCACCACAAAATGACGCGATCCTTGATCCATAAGCGTCTGAAGACAGCGTTTAACCTGTACACTGTTTTGAAATGATCCTTTTCCTTCCACCCGCATCCAAAACAAAGATCCAATTTTTCCTACAAGTATGGGTGCGGGTGAGGTCATGAAGATGGGGATGCTTTATAAATAATTGGAGTCACGACCTCTTCAATAATGAGCAACTCTAGACTTTCGCGCACTCTTGACACAAGCGAAAACATTCGCTCGTGGATGATAATAGGATTGGGAGGGAATTAGTTTCATCAAGTAATATATGTTTGACCAAAAGATTGCTTGCGGACTGCGAACGCAAAAAAACGCGTGCTTTTTCAACACGCGCAACAGGGAAGTAATTACTCCCAGAGATAAGAGTTGTAATGCGTTATCTCATCCTTGCCACGAACAAGGCTGACACGCCAAGCGATTATAGGACCATTAGTTACAAACGTCTGTCCAATGAATGAGAACTTCGTCACGTTTTTGCGTTTAATATCCGTGACTTCTTCTGTGATTGATTTAATCGCCATCCCTGAAACTTTCGTGCGATATTCAAGACGGACTGTCACTGGTTGTGACCGATCTTCCGCTTGCCAGAATATGGTAAAATAGTCGCCCTGGCGCTCCAAGCGTTCGACGTTGCTGATAGCGCCGTGAAGGAGTGCGTTGCGCTCAAATATATAGGATGGGTCTACCGCAATAACCGGTTTAGTAATATCATGAAGGTGATAGGGATTCACCTTGGTGATCGTACCGCCGTTGCCAGGTGATTTAGTGCTGATACACGATGCCATTAGCAAAACAAGACTTGCTGCCAGTAATAGCCGAGGGAGTGAGGCAAAATTGGATGAACTCATAATCGAGCCAGAATAGGAGCCACGACACGGATGTCAACTCGTGCGCGGGAAAAGAATACGAAGAGCTGCATTTCTCCTTTATGGCAAAGCTGGAAATGGAAGCAATTGATGTTCACCAACCTTCAAATCGGCTAATTCATAGGCCCCGAAGCGAGAGCGATGCAGCTTGACCACATGCCAGCCCTGACTGGCAAACATCCGCCGCACCTGATGATAGCGCCCCTCGGTTAGTGTTACCGTGGCTAGCTTATCCCCTAAAATTTTCAGACACGCTGGCAGACATGGCTTGTCCTCTCCTCTTAATTGAACAGTGCCGCTAGCAAAAATTTCCACTAGTTTCACGTCCAGCGATGCATCCACTTCTACTTCGTAAATCTTTTCCACGAGTGCCTTAGGCGATGTCCAACGCTGCACCAGCAAACCTTGATCGGTGATCAAAAGTAAGCCGCTGGTATCTTTATCGAGTCGCCCGACACTCGTAACGGCGGGATTACGCTTCAGCCAACGAGGGGGCAAAAGCTCATAAATCGTGGGGCCCTCATCACTGGCATGGGTACAGACATAACCCAAAGGCTTGTGCAGCAAAGCCAGAAGTCCTTCCGGTGCTTCCAAAGGCTCTCCGCGCACGAGGACATCACTAGAAATCGCTTTGTGTTCCGGCTCCGTCACCACAACGCCACGCACGGTAACGTTTCCGCGATCCACCAACCCCATGGCTTCACGTCTGGAGCCGTAACCCAGTGAAGCTAGCATTTGATCAAGTCGTCGTGGTTTGCTCATGAATTTAAAAAAATATCCTTCAATGAATTACTTGCTGGCAAGTATTGCCTTCAGAAACGCCCCTGTCCTGCTCTCTTTGCATTTAATGATTTGTTCCGGAGTTCCCGCAACGACAAGCTTGCCACCATGCTCCCCAGCCTCGGGACCGATATCCACAACATAATCCGCTTCAGCCACGACATCGAGATGATGCTCTATCACAATCACGGTGTGCCCCTCATCGACCAAGCGATGCAGCACATCAATCAAGCGACGGACATCTGCATGATGTAACCCGATGGTGGGTTCTTCAATAATGTAAAGATTGCGCTTTTTTGTCTGCAAGCCCTTCATCCTTTCGTTGATGGTCCGACCTTGCCCAGCATTAAGTTCGGTCACTAACTTCAGGCGTTGCGCTTCGCCGCCACTGAGCGTCGGACTGGGTTGTCCGAGTTGGAGATACCCCAGCCCTGTATCCGTCAATAATTGCAACGGGCGGCTGATCTTAGGAAGACTTGAGAAAAATTCCGCAGCTTCGGTAATACTCATGCGCAGCACTTCGCCTATGTTCTTTTCGCGATATAATATCTCCAGTGTAGCGACATTAAATCGTAAACCTTGGCACACTTCACAATGCACCCTCGTGGTCGGAAGAAAGTTCATCTCGACTTTGATCTCTCCATTGCCACTGCAGGTGTCACAGCGCCCTCCCTCTGTATTGAATGAAAAGCGACCCGCTTCAAAACCACGCGCTCGTGCCGCTGGCACCTGGGCAAACAATTTTCGGATGTCATCCCAAACGCCTACATAAGTAGCGGGGCATGAACGCGAAGTCTTCCCAATCGGCGATTGATCCACTTCATAGGCCGCGGCAATTTGGTCAGCGCCTTCGATGGATTTCCATGTTTTCCGTTCTTTGCATTTAGTTCCAGGTTTACTCAAGGCGAGCTTAACTGCCGGATAGAGAGAACCGCGAATAAGCGAACTTTTACCGCTGCCGCTCACCCCTGTTACCGCAGATAAACGTCCAATAGGCAGCGCGACTTCGACATCCCGAAGATTATGCGCTGACGCACCTTTGATCTTAAGCCATTTGCCGCTGAGATCCAGGGGAGGTAAGCCTCTTCGTTCTCCACGCAGTGGATGTTTCATCGCCTCGCGCAATGCTTTACCGGTTGCAGATGCTTTATTTTTTTCGATCTGCTTGATCGTGCCCATTGCTGTAATTTCGCCGCCATATCGGCCCGCACCAGGGCCAAGATCAATAATTGTATCCGCTCGTTTCATCGTTTCTTCATCATGCTCGACGACGAGTAATGAATTGCCCTTGTCGCGCAATGCTAAAAGTGTATTGAGCAATCGCTCGTTGTCACGTGGATGCAAGCCTATGGTCGGTTCATCCAAAACATATAGAACTCCTCGAAGATTGGACCCAAGCTGCGAAGCCAATCGAATACGTTGTGATTCACCACCGCTCAGTGTGTCTGCGCTACGGTTGAGTTGGAGATAACCGAGTCCTACTTCGTGCATGAATCGAAGTCGCTGAGCGATCTCTAAAAGGATGTCATGAGAAATCTCCGCATGCACTCCTTGAAACTTTATCGACGCCATTTTTTCTCCTGCGCGTTCTGCAGAAAGACTCACCACATCTTCCAATCTCACACCATGAACTTTCACCGCCCGAGCAATGGGATTAAGTCTGCTACCTTCACATGCAGCACAAGTGGATCGCTCATGCTCTTCGCTATCAAACTTCCGTTCTTCCTCCATCTCGGCCTCCAAAAGGGAAACATCATCCCGACGTGTTTCATCAGATATCTTCGGCAGCGTAACCCCAAAACCACGACATTCTTTGCACCAACCATGCGGGCTATTGAAGGAGAATAGACGGGGATCAAGTTCTTCAAAAGAGATGCCGCAATCCGGACAGCTCATCTCCGTGTTCAGCACCTGAATCGACTTGTTTGTTAAACGCACCTTCATCGTCCCTTTACCGAGCTTTAATGCTTTTTCAATCATGGGACGCAGTGACGTAGTGGTGACACTGCGATCGGTTCGACCGATCACGGCATCAATGGTGTGCTCCTTGAATCGTTCAAGTTTTTTGAAACCTTCAACCTCACGAAACTCCCCATCTACCAGTAGTGTGTCTATGCCCTGTTTACCGGCAAACTCTGCGACATCGGTGTGAAATCCTTTTCTTCCCTTTACCAGTGGGGCCAAGAGATGCACCAAGGATTTTCGAGCCAAGCTCTCTACGGTCTTGACGATGGCCGTGACGCTTTGTTTTTCTACAGCAACATTGCAGGCAGGACAGAATTGAGTTCCAACCTTCGCATAAAGGAGTCGCAAAAAATGATACACTTCCGTGACCGTGGCCACACTACTTTTTCCGCTCCCGCGCGACACCCGTTGCTCAATGGCCACGGTGGGGGGAACTCCGGTGATCAAGTCCACCTCGGGCTTTTCCATTTGCTCAACAAACGTACGCGCATAAACTGACATACTGTCGAGAAAACGTCGCTGCCCCTCGGCGAAAACCAAATCAAAGGCGAGCGATGACTTGCCGCTTCCGCTCAATCCGGTGACCACCACGAGCTGATCGCGCGGGATGTCCAAACTCAAGTTCTTTAGGTTGTGCTCGCGGGCCCCACGTATCGATATGGAGTTCGACGATGCGGATACTTTCCTGCCATAGGATGCCCCTTCTTCCTTGAGCCCAGTCGATTCACCGACGCGCTGACGCACCGACGCGCCAAGAGCCTCCGCCAGATATCTGCCTGTGTAAGAAGCTTCGCATTCTGCGACCGCTTCCGGTGTTCCGACCACGACCAATGCGCCACCGTGCGATCCGCCTTCTGGGCCAAGATCAATCACCCAGTCAGCACATTTGATCACTTCGATATTATGCTCAATAATCAACGCGGTGTGCCCCTCATCAACGAGCCGTTGAATCAATTTCAACAATAGCGCGATATCATCGAAGTGCAGTCCCGTGGTTGGTTCATCAAGAAGAAACAAGCTTTTTAAAGGTAGCGCGGGCATCTTGCCTGTAGCTTTAGTCGATCCGGGCAAGTTGCCCGCGCCACCTTGCTCAAGCAGATGGCCTATCAACTTCAAGCGCTGAGCTTCCCCACCACTCAAAGTATTGAGTGGTTGCCCAAGACGCAAGTACCCCAAGCCCGTCTCCACGAGCAATCGCAACGATTTGGTCACAGCAGCAGCTTTCTTTGATTGTATCTCATCAAAAAAGTCCACCGCATCTTCCGCGGTCATCTGCAACACTTGGTGAATATTTTTACCCCGGAGATGGAACCGCAGAGCGTGTGGCTGGTAACGCTTGCCTTCACATTCCGGACAAGTCACATACAAATCACTGAGAAATTGCATCTCTATTTTTTCAAAACCATTGCCCATGCAACGACCGCAACGTCCATCGCCACTATTAAAACTGAAGAAGCCCGGCTTGAGCCCTTCGGAAACCGCCTCCTCCGTCTCGACGAACAACGCGCGAATATGCTCGAAAGCTCCAACATAAACGGCGGGGGTCGAGCGCGGTGTCCTAGCAAGTGGACTTTGGTCGACCATTACCACGGCGCCGATTTTATCACTACCCTCAATCGACTTTACTCGACCCGGTTCATCTTCCATCGACTCGCCACGTTGACGCAAAAGATTTCGATACAACACATCGTGAATCAGGGTGCTCTTTCCACTACCACTCACGCCGGTAATGCAACACAATACTCCAAGCGGAATATCTACCGTCACATTCTTTAAATTATGCTGACGCGCCCCAACAATTCTCAGCATTTGTTTCGGCTTGATCGAACGGCGAAGCTTCGGTAGAGCGATCATCTTTTTTCCAAAAAGATAATCTCCTGTCAGTGAATTTTTTACGTGGCGCAGTTCTTGTAGAGGCCCATTAAAAACTAATTCTCCACCTTTTTCACCACGGCCAGGACCAATCTCAATCACGTGATCTGCCGCTCGCATCATTGCTTCCTCATGCTCCACCACCAGCAAAGTATTGCCCTTGTCGCGTAATCCCTCCATGACACCAATAAGGCGACCAATGTCGCGTGGATGAAGGCCAATACTGGGTTCATCCAAAACAAACAGCGTATTAACCAGTGAAGCCCCGAGACAAGTGGTGAGGTTCACACGCTGCAGTTCACCACCGCTAAGAGTTCGCGTTTGTCGATCGAGATTTAAATAGCCAAGTCCAGCACGCTCCATGTAGAGAAGTCGCGAGACAATTTCATCGCGCAGCATATGGGCAGCTTTATCCACTTCGCGTATCGTCAGGCCTTGCATGAACCGAGACAGCTCGTCCACTGGCATCTTCCAAAAGTCAGCCAGATTTTTTCCGCTGACATAGAAATGCAAAGCCTCGTTTTTTAAGCGCCCACCACGACAATCGCCGCACTCGGTATAGGCTCGATAGCGACTGAGAAAGACGCGTACATGCATCTTATAAGCGCGACTTTCCTGCCATTTGAAGAATCCTCGCACACCATACCACTCTCCGTTTTCGTATGCCTGTTCGGGGTCAGAGCAATCCCCTTCGATGATCCATTCACGATCTTCTTGTGACATCTCATCGTAAGGAGTATCCAAATTTATGCGGCGCTTCTTGGCGCAAAGCTCCAGGTGCTTTTGACAATCACGATAACTGTCGCCCTGGAAAGCTCTCACCAAACCCTGGCGAATACCCAGTGACTCATCCGGCATCGCCTTACTTAAATCCAAGCCTAATGTTCGGCCAAATCCACGACAAGTAGAGCAGGCTCCAATCGGATTGTTAAAACTAAAGAGGCCCGGTGTAGGTATTGGTAATTTAACATCGCAGTTTGCACATCTCCAGTCGGTGGAAAATGACAACACGGCGTCATCAATTGCGGCGCTCATCTGCCCCTTGCCGTATCGCAATGCTGCTTCGATGGCTTCGGCAAGTCTTGATTTGTTAGCGGTATCCAGCTTGATGCGATCCTGAATAATCGATACCACAGCCGGCAACTTGCTTGTGGTCAGAGACTTCGGCTCATCAGTACGGATGACTTTGCCATACAATAAGACGCGCACATACCCTTGTGTTTGAAGAAAGGAAAAGAAGTCTTCCACATTCGTCTTTGCGGGGACAGAAACGCCAAACAATATCAAGGCCGTCTTTCCCTGATGTTTTTCTAGGAGTACTTGCTGGATGCTCTCCGTGGTTTCGGGGCGAACTGATTGATGGCAATCAGGGCAAACACCTTCCGCCAGGCGAGGAAAAAGCATTTTCAGGTAATCATTGATCTCCGTAATGGTGCCCACTGTCGAGCGAGTGGAACGGATGTTGTTTACCTGTTCAATAGCGATGGCGGGAGGAATGCCATGAATAGCATCCACTTTGGGCTTGTCCATGCGCTCAAAGAACTGCCGCGTATAGGGTGAGAATGTTTCCACATAACGCCGCTGTCCCTCGGCATAGATGGTGTCGAACGCGAGTGACGACTTGCCTGAGCCACTGGGTCCCGTAATGACATTGAGCTTACCAAGAGGCAAATCAAGATCGAACCCCTTGAGATTGTTTTGCCGTGCACCACGAATCTGGATGACGTCGGCTGATTTTTGTTTAGGGAGCTTGGCGCGAGACATGAGTATGGAGTGATAGGCATTCGTTCATCATAGGCAAACAGGTGCATTTTTTGAAATTCATGACGCTTGGCGAAATTTTTCTAAGCTATTTAAGAATGTCATCCGCAGTTTTTAATTTGAATCATACTCGATTCATGGCAACTCAAGGTATTCCATTATGAAAACATTATCTCTTTGTATACTCATTTGCACAGTTCTACTCAGCTCATGCGTGGATACGAAACCAACCGGAAGTGATTATCTAACGGGGCTTGGCGGCTCAGTGCCAACATCACCGACAATGCTTGGTGTTGCCGAACAGGTGTCCTACTGGGACGATGATGGATCCAGTGGTAACAGCTATATCGTCGTTGATTTGAAAAGGCAGGTCGCCCAGTTCTATCGGGGGGGACATGTGATTGGCGTTGCGGCCATTTCCTCCGGTACGGAAATGAGAGCCACTCCCTCAGGAACGTATAAAATTCTGGAAAAGCACAAAGATCACTTCTCATCTCTGTATGGCTCGATCGAGGATGGCTCCGGCAATGTCGTCAACAATGACGCCACGCCGAGAACACCAGTGCCGGCAGGTTGTCGTTACATGCCTGCCCCGATGACCTATTTCATGCGTCTCACCAAGGATGGTGTCGGCATGCACCAAGGGTACCTCCCCGGCTACCCGGCCTCCCACGGATGCATCCGGATGGATCGTAATATTGTTCCCAAGTTCTTTGCGAACGCGACCGTTGGTATGCCCGTGCAAGTGATTCGATAGTGCTATTGTTATAGCCCCATCGCCTCTACTTGCTCTTCATCCCATCCCAAATAATGACCTAGTTCATGCAAGTAAGTGATGCGAACTTCTTTGCGAAAGTCCTGTTCATCGCCATCGACATAGTCGCGAAGGTTATCAAGAAACAAGCGGATGCGCGGCAGATCTTCAATACTGTCTGGCAGGGGATCAAGACGACTCAAGCCTTCAAACATTCCCAGTATCTCTGAATCCTCAGCACTGATGTCCTCGTAACTGACCAGGCACTCTTCTGCCGCTACGCGAATTTCTTGAGGCAGATGATTAAGCACGCGTTGCACTTCCGTTTCAGCTAATCGTAAAAATCTTGGGTGTGCCATGGTCAATGCTTCGCCACTTGGGCAGTGGGTGTTTTTCGCACCATGAGATGGGCATACAGATCATCCCATTCTTCAGGCAATCTCACGGGCTTCCCCTGAGGCATTTGCACGAGCGCGAGCGATTGACGACAGGTAATTAATAAAGCGTTATCCACAGATCGCCGCAATTCGAAGGCACACCAAAAACGCACGCGCTCAACGCTATCAAGTTTGCCATGTATGACCAGTTCATCACCCAGTACCGCAGGTTTTCGGTAATCGATCTCGGTTCGTACCACGACTGGAAAAAGCTGAGTCTTTGCCATCTCTTTTAAGGGCATCCCCATCTTTGCGGCAAGTCGAGTCCGTGCCGTCTCGATCATGCGCAGATAGGCGATGTTATGCACTACGCCTCCGCAATCAGTGTCAAAAAACATGACTTCTTCTCGAGTTTCAATAGTAGGTGTATGGAGCATGCGAATAGTTACTTGAGAGAGGTGCGAGCTTTTCGCAAGTGCCTAAGCTCCATGCTTACCTCGCCTTGCATCAGTCTGTTATTTGTTCCATGATGTTTTTTCTCATGCCGCGCGTTGCTTACCTCTACAGCCGATACCCAGTAGTGTCTCAGACTTTCTGTGACTCCGAGATGCTGGCTTTGGAGTCCTTAGGTTTTGAATTGGAAGTCGTTTCTTTGAATCCTCCGCCGGACTCCTTTCGCCATGAAAGGCTGGATCGTTTACAAGCGGAGATTCATTATCCGCCGCCCGATAAAATTTTGGAAGAGGAGGCGCGGGCACCTAGTTTTATGAAGGAGCTCGGGCCGTTGATTGCAGAACATGATCATAAATATGGGGCTTCATTTAAGGCTGCGACACGCGCGCGTAATGCCTGGCATTTTGCGCCGCTTTTAAGAAGACTCGGCGTTTCTCATCTGCATGTGCATTTTGCAAATCGTGCCACTCACACTGCGCTATTTCTAAAAAAACTAGGGTTCACCTTCAGTTTTACGGCTCACGCTCAAGATTTCATGGTGGATCTTGGCAGTGATGACTTGCTACGGGAAATGATTAACGAAGCCGAATTTGTCGTCGCCGTCAGTGACTTCTCCAGAGCACTGCTATCAAAGATCAGTCCCAATCAGAATCACAAGCTGGTGCGAATCTATAATGGTATTGAGTTACAAGATTTTCCTCAATCCCAGCCAGAAGCACCTGAAACATTGCGTATCGTCAGCATTGGCCGTTTGATTGAATTTAAGGGGTTCCAGCATCTTGTTGCTGCGACAGACATTTTAAAAAAGCAGGGCATTGCGATTGAGGTCCGGATCATCGGGGAAGGCCCAAGCCGCATGGAACTACAGCAACAAATCAGCACGTTAGACTTAACGTCGTCTATTCAATTACTCGGGGTGCGAAGTCAGGAACAAATCAAAACTGAGTTGGCTGCCGCGCATGTATTTGTGCTTCCCAGTATTGTGGATCAGAAGGGTGCATCGGATATTCTTCCAACCGTAATCACCGAAGCGATGGCCTGTTGCCTTCCTGTCGTAAGTACTCGGGTGGCAGGTATTCCTGAGATGGTTAAGCATGAGGAAACCGGAATCCTTGTAGAACCTATGGACAACCAGTCTCTGGCATCTGCGCTTGCAAGACTTGCCGCCGAACCTGAGACGAGAACTCGCATGGGCATAGCGGGGCGACGTCATGCTGAGTCGCTCTTTGCATTGGAGAAGACAGCGCCGCAACTGGGAGATCTTTTTCGCGATATTCTGACAAATGCTCCTGCCTGCCTTCGAGTTAAATCACCGATTCTTTATTTCCTCAATACCCCTCATGAAATAGAGACGCTCACGGATCTTCGCATGGACGCCCGACTGCGCATCCTCACCGTCAATGCTGGATCCACAGACGGCGAATCATTGCCTGATGCTTGTGTTCTCGAAAGCCTATGGTTTCGAAACTCATCGCAACGGCAGCAACTGGAAAGGCTTCGAAACACAATTGGTGACGCCATGGATGGTGAGACTTTTTACCTCCAGGCACGACGCGCTGTTTGGATGGCGCATGCCTTACCCCGACGAGGAACTGTTCATGCTCATGCCTTTCGATCTGATGCTATGGTTTGCATATGGATGCTCAAGAAAATCAGTAATATCACTGTCAGTACAGCAATCGAAGATGCGCCGACACTAAGTCGTGCTTTGATTTCTAAATTACTTCCAGACTTTGATTTCACGAGCATTTCAGATGCTAAACTTCTTGCGCAATCAACCATCGATGCAAAAGACTTTCTTCTGTTGAAAGCCTCCGACACGCACCGAAAGTTTCGCCTTGGCCCCCTCCAGATGAAGGTCCGCGCAGCGCCGCAAAAAAACGACCGAAAACAACTTGAGCGCACTTGGTTTGAGCATCTTGCCCAACATCTTCATGTCTGAGAAAATTGCCGTCATCATCCCTTGCTACAACCACGCGCTCTACATTGGAGATGCCTTGGAATCTGTGTTGTCTCAAACACGCAAACCAGATCGAATCATCGTCATTGATGATGGATCAAAGGATCGCTCCTTTGAAATTCTCCAAACTTTTGTAAGCCGTGGTGTTGAGGTTATCGCCCAAGAAAATCAGGGGGCACACAACACCATTAATAGACTGGTAAAAATTGCAGCCGAGGACTGCGACTTTATCAGCATCTTAAATTCTGATGATCGTTACCTTCCTGAGCGACTTCAAAAATGTCTTGAATTAGCCCGCGAACAGCCGGGAAAATCTGTTTATGCGACTAGTTTGCGCGTCATAGATGACAATGGCAACATCATGCCTGAAGACGCACCACGTGCCCGCTGGTTTTATGGAGCCTTGAGTCTAGGACAAGTCGATGGCTCCGGCATTCCCGAGTGGCTTGGACAAGCCAATTTCGTGGCTACTACCAGTAATGTATTTGCCCGAAGCGCGTATCTGTTGGCAAACCCATTCCAACCCTACCGCTTTAATCATGATTACTTCTTTCTTTCCACTGCAGCTTTTGCAAACAAGCTCGTTGCACGAACAGATGTGCTTCTCGAATATCGAGTGCACGGTAGCAATACCATTGCCACCAAACCTGAGCCACTGATACGCGAAATGCTCCGCATGCATCTGGACTTGTATCACAAGCACGCGACTGAGCTTTCACAAAGCGCAGAAATGCGAAAACGCTTTTATGCGTTCACCCGGAGCTCATGGGACAACATCAGCAGCTTTCACGCTGGGTTGCTGCAAGTGGCCTTGGCGCAATTGGTGTCTAATACCTCTGAGGAAGAGCGAGAAAAACTGGCGGCGAGTTTAACTGGTGCGGAATTTGATGAATTCCCCAACAAAATGCTCGCAAGCGCTTTTGATGGGACAACCAAACTAAGTACCGGAGGGACATTGAGCAAACGCTTAGAAACGTTACGAGGTGTTTTTGAACAATCAAAAATGGATCGTGAAGCTCTCGACAAGCTTTCCAGATATCGTCAAGTTATGCTCCGCTCCAAGTGGATTAGGCTGGGGTTGGTTTTGGGACTTGTTCACCCGCTCGTTAGCAATCGGGGTAAAACACCTCATGAGAAAATACATTGGGTGCGCGACATGTGCGCATCTCACTGGTGGTTAAAATTGGGTGAAAAACTAGGTTCGAAAAGCGCCTGTGAATTACGCCGAAACCTTGTTTAGCAAGCCGCGTCAAGATCATGAATAGGGTTCCGACGAGCACTTTTGATTTTAATATTCTCGACGAAACAGCGGATTGGATCGTCGTCAACAAGCCTGCTCCACTCCAAATTCATCCAAGCAAACCATCCGACCGTGGTGATACACTTTGGGATGGATTGCAGGCTATGCTGAGCTTTGAACTGGTCAATGGTGGGCAAGTATCTATCATTAATCGGCTCGATCGCGACACCAGTGGCGTGGTCTTAGTCGCGAAAAACTCAACAACAGCGCGGCGCTTTGGTAAAGCGATGATGCGGCGGCAAATGCAAAAAACTTATCTCGCCATCGTTCATGGTTCACCTTACTGGAATGAGCAAAACGTTAATGCTCCACTGAGACGACAAGGCGAAATCATGGACTCTGTGGTTTGGGTAAAGCAGATGGTGCATGATAATGGTGCGCCTTGCTTGAGTTGCTTTCGTGTGCTTCATCGTTGGAGCGCCTCTGGAAAGGATTTTTCCCTGATCGAAGCTTCACCGCATACGGGTCGAATGCATCAGTTGCGGGTGCATCTTTCGTATCTTGGACATCCCGTTGTAGGTGACAAACTCTATGGAGACAGCGAGTCCCATTATTTAGAATTTATGGATACGGGATGGACGCCGCGCTTAGCGGAAAGCCTTCTGCTTCGTTGTCATGCGCTTCATTCTTACACTTTATCAGTGAATGACACCGACACCCTCCTCCACTGGAAGGCACCTCTACCGCTAGCCATGGCTGATTTTCTGCCGGCAGGACTCGTACTGCCATGATGGGACTACAGCACTATCTACATTCCCTTGAGAGTTGCCTTTTTCCTGTAGCCAAGCATGTTATCCTCCCCACCTCACTCTTCCTATCACCCATGAATCCTAAATTCTCCGCATACTCTCAACCCGATTCGCTTGTAGATACTGACTGGCTTGCGGCCAATCTCAATGACCCCAATGTACGCATTGTTGAGAGCAACGAAGATCTTTTACTTTATGACACCGGGCATATTCCTGGAGCGGTTCATATTGATTGGAGACGGGATCTTAATGATGAAACGGTGCGTGATTATGTTGGCATTGAAGGGTTCACGGCGATTTGCCGCCGCCACGGTATTACACCTGAAACCACCATTATTTTTTATGGTGACAAGTCTAACTGGTGGGCTTGTTACGCCTTCTGGGTCTTTCAGCTATTTGGCCATAGCAAAGCAAAAATGCTTGATGGTGGACGCTCAAAATGGGTCGCTGAAAATAAGCCGCTGACTCGTGAAACGCCTAAATTTTCCCCTTCAGAATATCCTTCGCCAGCTCTCCGTAACGATGCTGAGCATCGCGCTTATCAATCACAGACACTCGAACACATGACAGCTAAAAGGCCTATGGTCGATGTCCGGTCGCCTAAGGAATTTTCTGGTGAGACCACACATATGCCCGAATATCCTCAAGAGGGAGTTTTACGTGGCGGACATATTCCTGGAGCAAAGAGCTGCCCATGGGCAACAGCCGCAAATACCGACGGCACCTTCAAAACCGCAGAAGAATTAAGACAAATTTACACTGTCAATCTCGGCTTCCAACAGGATGACGACATCATCGCCTACTGCCGTATCGGAGAGCGCAGCAGCCATACTTGGTTTGTCCTAAAATATCTACTCGGCTACCAAAAAGTTCGCAACTATGATGGAAGTTGGACGGAATGGGGCAACATGGTCCGCACTCCAGTTGAAAAATCATTCTAATTATTTCATGTATCCTGAGCCGCTCAACGATCTTATTGATCTTTTTGAACATCTGCCAGAACAGGAGCGGCGCGAGAACCTTGTTGTAATGGCTGACAATGCTAAACGGCATGAGCCGGCTGAAGGCGCGATCTTCGACTTGGAGGATGTTCGTAAGGATGAAGAATGCACCGATACAGTGGGCATTTATCTTCGGATTGATGAGGGTGATAAATTGTATTTTTCAGTTACACTTGGGCCCATGGTTCAAACTTTAACGAAAGCCATGACCTCTATCCTTTGTCGTGGATTAAATGGCTCCAAGCCGCAAGCCATCCTAGACGTGCCGGCTGACTTCGTTCCTCGGATCATTGGCGCAGAACTGGTAAGACTTCGCAGTCAAACCGTTTATTATGTGCTTTCACGTATGAAAACTGCGACCAAAATGTATCTCGATCGTCGTAGAGCCCTCGCATGATACTATGAAGCTGTCAGCGCGAATTTCACTCGCCTGTTCTGCAATGCTGCTGTTGGGCATGGGCGTCTGTATTTTCCTGCAATTTCCACCTGATAAATTTTCGTTCTATCCGAAGTGCCAGTTGCACCAGCTCACAGGACTTCATTGCCCTGGCTGTGGAGCCACTCGTTGTCTTTTAGCGTTGCTCCATGGTGAGTTCGCTGAGGCGGCACGTAAAAATATACTCGCATTCGTGGCGATACCGACCATTGGAATATACGCAACTATTTTGAGCTTCAATTGGTTGTTTGCCAGACCTGTCCGCCAAACTTGGAATATAAAACCCTGGCTCGGTGTTTCCCTCGTCATACTGCTTATCGCATTTGGAATTCTGCGAAATTTACCCTGGCCTCCCTTCATTATTCTGGCACCGCATTAGGTATATAAAAAATGGCTGGGTTAACCCCAGCCATTTTTACCTGCCATTAAGAATCTGTTTAGGAAACTCTGACTAGTTTGCTGAGACGGCATCGTTGCCACGCTCACCCGTGCGAATACGAATAGCTTCGCTGACTTCGCTCACAAATACTTTCCCATCGCCAATTTTGCCAGTGTTGGCAGCCTTTACGATCGCGTCCACAACCGCATCAGCGCGTTCGGATTCCACTACTACTTCGATTTTTACTTTGGGAAGAAAGTCCACGGTGTATTCACTGCCGCGATAAATTTCAGTATGCCCTTTTTGACGGCCAAAGCCTTTTACTTCGACGACTGTCATGCCTTGCACGCCTACTTCGGCGAGGGCTTCCTTCACGTCTTCAAGCTTGAAGGGTTTGATAATGGCTTCGATTTTCTTCATAACGTTGGTTTAATGGTGAGTGGGTGGGTTCAAGTTGTGATTTTCCGACGGCTTGGGCATATCTCCTTGCCAATACATTACTTATAGCGAGCAGCGTGCCAAGGCACATGATTTTTATATAAATATCGAGAAGCTACTGACTTTGAACGCTTCACTCAAAGCTTATTCTACTTTTTTGAAGCTCGTCTAGTGTAAGTTGCATAACATAGCCGGTCACTTTCTATCTCATGAATTTTCATTTTGCCACCTTCATTTTGCTACTTCTATTTCACACGTCTTTATCGGCATCAGAAAAACTTCAATTAAGACAGGTTTGGGAGGTGGGTAAAATATACACCCAAGAGACGAAAACGGACATGCGTCTCGAAACTCAACTCCTAAGTAACCCTCAAATTCAAAAGACAAATATCACACAAACCCAGACTATTACTGTCTCCAAAGACGGTGAAACGGATCACAAGGTAGCCGAGGTGAAAATCGCCTCCATTATAGGCTCCACAGATTTCATGGGGCAAACCATGACCTACAATTCCTCTGACCCTGCAAAATCCCCACCCTTTTTACAACAAGCATTTGGAGCATTAGCCGGAAAATCATTTTTACTTATCTATGATGCAGATAATGTCTTTATTGAACAGCGCGCGCCCGAATACCTTGCTGCGGCAACCCCTCTTGGCGCAACCAAGAGCATGAGTAATCCGCAATTCTCTGACGTATTCCGTAAGTCTCAGGAAATTGCACTGCCCAAGGATCCAGTCTCTGTCGGCGACACCTGGCATTATCAGGATAAAATTGAGATGCCTCCCATTGGCACCATTCTTATTGAAGCCACGGGTAAATTTGATTCCATCATTCCACAAGACGGGCATCAACAGGCTAGGCTTCTAATCGAGGGCACTTTCGTATTACCTTCAGATGAAGCTAATTTAATGAGCTTTGCTCCAGGATCAAAATTCGTCAGCGAGGTTTTGTACGATCTGGATCGTAAAGTCGTCACCCATAGCAATATGGATTCTACGTTTAATGTGTTAGTCGACGGCAAAGAGACGCCGATAACTCAAGGTATCAAAGCAAGATTGATTTCCATTGAATCAATTAAGTAAACGTCGAATACACTATTCACAATTGCACAAAAAAACCGTGGGTGATATTAAGCGTCACCCACGGTGTTATTTTATACTCTTGTAAATCAACGCTTAAAGTCCACCAACTGCGTAGCGAGTAAAACGGCGCACCAGTATATTTTCACCGAGTTCCGTGATCTTGCTCTTCACCAAATCACGAATGATCATATCAGGGTTCTTGATGAAGCTTTGCTCAAACAAACAATGGTCGGCGTAGAACTTCGTCATTTTCCCTTCCACGATCTTCTCAATCACGCTCTCAGGCTTTCCTTTGATTTGCTCAGCAGCGATTTCACGCTCTTTAGCAACCATGCTTTCCGGCACTTCTTCACGGCTCAAATAACTTGGGTTAGCTGCTGCGATGTGCAGTGTAAGGTCTTTAACGAAAGATTGAAAATTTTCGTTTTTTGCCACAAAGTCCGTTTCGCAATTCACCTCTATAAGCACCCCAACGCGTCCGGCCATGTGAATATAGCTAGCGATAATTCCTTCCTTAGCATCGCGATCAGCTTTTTTATCGGCTTTAGCAATGCCTTTCTTGCGAAGAATTACTTCTGCTTTTTCTATGTCTCCCTCTGCTTCTTTGAGGGCTGACTTACATTCCATCATGCCAGCGTTTGTTTTGTCGCGTAGTGTTTTGACAAGTCCTGCGGTAATTTCAGCCATAATTGTAATTGAATAAGGGTTTTAGATAAAAAGGCGCACAGATACTCGCTCTGTGCGCCGTGGTAAGAGAATAAGTAAACCTACTTCTTTACTTCAGCCATCCCCATGAGGATGGGGTCGATAAGTTTCTGCAAGATGATACGGATCGCACGGATAGCGTCATCGTTTGAAGCGATCGGATAGTCAACAACGTTCGGATCAGCGTTACTGTCCACAAGCGCTACAATCGGGATGCGCAGACGGTTAGCTTCGTGCACAGCAATGTGTTCACGGGCACTATCCACGATAACCATGGCATCAGGCACTCCGTCCATGTAACGAATACCTTTGAGGTTGCGCTCAAGCTTGTTCTTTTCGCGATTGAGTGCGGCTATTTCCTTTTTGGACATGGCTTTAAAATCAGGAAGCTTGGGGAGGTCTTCAAGATATTGGAGACGGGCAATACTCTTGCGAATGGTTGCCATGTTGGTCAAGGTTCCACCGAGCCAGCGATTGTTGACATAATACTGTCCACAAGCCTTGGCGGCCTCTTCAACTGCTTCTTGAGCCTGACGCTTGCAACCGACAAAAAGAATGCGCTTTCCCTTGCTGGCCAAGTCACTCAAAAAGTTAGCGGCGACTTCCGCTTGTTCCAGAGTTTTCTCGATATTGATAATATGAATACCATTGCGCTTCTCAAGGAGGAACGCCTTCATCTTCGGATTCCAACGGCGCGTTTGGTGGCCGAAATGAACTCCGGCTTCGACTAATTCAGCAAGTTGTTCGTATGACATGTATTATTTTTTGCCTGCAATTGCACTTCAGGTGCTCGGTACGAGTAAGTGAAGCTCAGCGGTGACTGATCCAGTTGTTTGGCGGTTTGTGTTTTTTTGTAGGGTTCCTTCACCGCCCAGCGGGAAGGGGCACGAATTATAGGGGAACTTTATCCGAACGCAAGGTTGATTTGAGCTTCAATAGCTCTTCGCAAATACCACCCTCCGTTTGCTGGGTTTGCCCGTGATGAAACAACTGCCCTCTTCAGCAAACTCATCACCCTTGGGAATACAGCGAATGGTGACTTTCAGTTCTTTGGCAATACGGTCTTCATCCTCGCTACTGCCTGCCCAGTGCATGAGGGCGAATCCCCCGCTAATCTCTTTATCCTCATCCTTCGAGGCAAAAAAGGCTCGGAACTCGGCTTCTGAGTTTAGTTTTGGCATGTTAGCATCACGCAACGCAATAGCGCGACTCAAGAGTGAATTCTGGATGTCTTCCAAAATGTCTTCCACATCTTTGATAAACTGTTCCTTAGATATAATCTCTTTGTCCTTCGGGCTGCGATCACGCCGAGCTACTGCCACTGAGCGGTTAGAGATGTCGCGCGGCCCGATTTCAACTCGGATAGGCACACCTTTTTTGATCCACTCCCAGTTCCGTTGACCTCCTGGAAGGTCACGCTTGTCGACTTGCACCGACAGAGGGGCTCCATGATAGGATTGACTGCGCAATGTCTTAGCTAAGGCTTCACACGCATCTAGCACTGCTTCACGGGTGTCAGGTTTCGGCGTCACCGGCAAAATCATCACCTGAACCGGGGCAATGCGCGGTGGCAGGATGACGCCGTCATCGTCACCGTGAACCATAATGAGTGTGCCAATAAGTCGTGTGCTGACCCCCCAACTGGTCGTCCATGCATGGTGCCGTTGATTGTCACGCCCCACAAATTCAATATTCGCAGCTTTGGCAAAATTTTGACCGAGAAAATGTGAGGTTCCAGCTTGGATGGCTTTCCTATCCTGCACCATGGCCTCGACGGTAAAAGTGTTGGCAGCACCTGGAAAACGCTCGCGCTCCGTTTTTTCACCGGGAATCACTGGAATGGCGAGGATATTACGAAGAAACTTTTCATAAACATCATGCATGAGATTAGCTTCCTCCATAGCCTCTTCTGCCGTTTCATGAGCCGTATGTCCTTCCTGCCATAGGAATTCCGAAGTGCGAAGAAACAAACGTGGACGCATCTCCCATCGCATGACATTGGCCCATTGATTGATGAGCAGTGGCAGGTCCCGATAGCTCTGGATCCAGCGAGCAAAAGCGGCTCCGATGATGGTTTCCGAGGTAGGTCGAATGACAAACGGCTCTGTCAACTCCCCCTTGGGGATCATTTTAACGGTTCCATCATCCTGTTTGACGGCCTCAAGGCGATGATGTGTCACCACGGCACACTCCGTAGCGAAGCCCTCGGCATGTTGAGCTTCTTTTTCAAGATAACTCAACGGTATAAGCAACGGGAAATAGGCGTTTTGGTGCCCTGTAGCCTTAAACTTTACGTCCAGTTGACGCTGAATATTTTCCCACAATCCATAGCCCCAAGGTTTGATCACCATACAGCCGCGGACTTCTGAATTTTCTGCCATATCCGCCCCGCGGACGACTTGTTGATACCATTCAGGAAAATCTTCAGCGCGAGTGGGGGTGATAGCGGTTGGGGTACTCATGAAAACTTGATGATAATGGATGTTATCTTTTTAATAAGGGAAATTTTTGATCCTATAACTTTTCACACAAAGGCACGAAGACACAAAGGTTAAGTTTAAATCCGTTGAGGTTAGCCCCAAAAAAACTATTTAAGTAGCCCAAGCCTGGATTCTAAACACTTCATCACCTGCGCTCTACTCTGGAAAGAGGGATAACCCTTGTCGAATCGTGCCATCGGGCATTAAAATATTCGGCCCTTGTTTGTCGCCATGCAGGGTGCCTCGCTCAATTACCCATGGTTGAGAGCTCCATTTGAAGGCGGTATTTGGCAATCCATCGAAAGGGGTGGGAATATAGGAGCTGGCAAAATTATCATTCACATCATAGGTCTGTTCAGGGGAGCTAACATCCGCGGGGCAAAGCCAATGAGCTTTCGATACACCGTAGTCTTTCAGTTGTTCATACCACCACTCCCACTCTTTTCCCTCATCGGCTTCATTCAGCCCCGGTGGCATTTGAGGCCAGATCTCATCATGCTCCTGCATATACCCCATGAATCCTCCATGCATGATCCTCAAGTGACTGATACAGGAAACTTGTTGGGCGCGCCCCTTCAAAAACCCAAAAAGAGGAACGGAGATTGTGGCCAGAATGGCAATGATGGTCGTGACAATCAGCAGCTCAATGAGTGTGAAGGCAGACTTGGAAGAGGTGCGTTTGAAGTCGAGCTTCATATAAAAAGAGCGTCGCGTGTTGGGCGGCGCTCTTAAGTAGTGGGTTATCCGTTTTTTTCCAGTTCAACTAAAGAAATTATTGTGGGTAGGTTCAACAACTGTCCAGTTTAAAACCCCTAGATGCCGTGCGCCTCATCGACCACCGCCACCTGCCGCACCACCACCACCCGCAGCGCCACCGCCGCCGGCCGCACCGCCACCACCCGCAGC
>VFKY01000091.1 GCA_009885275.1 Verrucomicrobiota bacterium
TCCAGCGGCGGGAATGGCGCCCTCAGCTCCGTAAACTTTCACCGCATAAGCGGCGATGGCAGGATACTCGGCTTTATTGAAACCAAGTGAGCTAAGGCTTTGCAAAAGATGATTGTCGCGAAGCCATCCCGTGAAACGTTCGATGAAACGCATCGCTGCAATGTCGTCCGCCTTGTCGGTGACGCCGAAGAGCACGCGACCGAGCCGAGCAAGCCTGTCATGCGAGCGCCCCTCTTGATGCAACCAACGGAAATAGGCGGGAAAGATCGAAGCCAGCCCGCGGCCGTGAGCCAGATCAGGCTGCCACCCACTCAATGCGTGCTCCATGGCATGCATTGGAAAGGAGCCACCGAGACGCCCTGCGAGATGATAGCCGTTCAGCGCAAGATTGCTCGCCCAAAGCAGAATGGCGCGGTGATCGATGTTGGTGAGATCTGCCAGAGACTTTGGCAATGTCTCAATCACCATGCGCATCACCATTTCACTGTGCTGATCCGCGATCGGACTAGCGTTGTTCCCAGTGACGTAATCTTCAAATACATGGCTCAAGATGTCGGCGCCACCGTCGGCCGTGGTGGTCGAACTCACACTGGTGGTGAAGGCGGGATTGAGCCAACTGACCAGTGGTTTGATATGCTCGGAAGCAATGCCGCTTTTCCCTTTCACCGGTGCATGCGAAATTACCGAATAGGGTGTGACCTCACTAGCCGTTGCTGCTGTAGTCGGAATGCAAACCAAGGGTAACGCGCCGGTGAATTGTCCGTCCTTGGGCTCGCCCCAGCAGTAAGGCCAGATGTCATCGGTATTTTCGTGAAGAAGTACGGCCACCCCTTTCGCGGCATCCATGACCGAGCCGCCGCCGAGAGCGATGATAAACTCCACCCCATCCTTTTTTGCCTGGGCTGCGGCTTTGTTAATCGTCGCCGCTTGCGGATTGGGCTCGATACCCTTGAAGCGAGTGACTTTGACGCCTTGTTTTTCAAAAGCTTGAGTCACGCGATCCGCATAACCAAGTCGCTCGAGAGAACCGCCACCGAGGAGAAGCAACGCGGTCTTGCCGAGCTTGGCCGATGCCTCGGTGAATGGGGCTTGTTGATCGTCGCCAAAGAAGAGACGCGTGGGCTGATAAAGGGAGAAGGATTGCATAATCGAATGTAAGGTTAATTACGAAGCGATGGAATGATGGAGTGCAGAAAGTTCAAGAACTTCATCTGACGATAAAGTGACCTGAGCGGCGGCCATGTTTTCTTCGAGATGCTTGATTGAAGTCGTGCCTGGAATAGGAATGAGATGCGGGCCGCGATGCAAAAGCCACGGCAGCGCGATCTGACCAGAGGTGGCAGCATGACGTTGAGCTATCGCCACCAATAAGGAACGTAGAAGTCATCGACTGAGTGAAGCACGGATTCGATACCGTACTTCGTTTTTATGCCGCAGAACTTAAAGCCGGATAATCCGTATAACCCGCGGGCCCCGGGGAATAGAAGGTCGCTGGATCAGGCTCCACCAATACCGCCCCAATTTTGATTCGATGCAGCAGATCAGGATTGGAAATATAAGAACGGCCAAAGGCGACGGCATCGAGAGTGCCAGCACTGATCGCCTGCGCGGCACTATCGGGTGTGTGTCCCATATTGCCTATCAAAGGACCGGTGAAGGCCTGACGAATGACTGGGGTGATCTCCGCTTTCTGAATTCCCAAAAGATCCGCTTCCATAAGATGGAGATAGGCCAAGCCCAGTACGTTAAGTTTCTCCGCGATATAGCGATAAGTGGAAATCGGGTCGCTATCAATCATATCGTTGTAGCTGTTAAGCGGGGAAATTCGCACGCCGACACGATCAGCGCACCAAGCCTTGATGACGGCATCGACGACTTCCAGCAAAAGGCGTGCGCGGTTTTCCACGGGACCGCCATAGGGACCGGTGCGCTTGTTGGAACCATCGCGGATGAATTCATCGAGCAGATAGCCATTGGCACCGTGAATCTCGACACCGTCGAAGCCAGCATCTTTGGCATTCTTTGCGGCTTGAGCAAAGGCGGCAACAATGGCCGGCAGTTCATCATCACGCAGTTCGCGAGGGATGGGGTAGTCCTTCTTGCCTTCCACCGTATGGATCACGTCATTGGTGATGGCCAATGCGGATGGTGCGACGACTTCGTGTCCACCATTAACGAGCGGATGAGTGGCACGTCCGGGGTGCCAGATCTGTAGAAAGATGTGTCCACCTTTGGCATGCACGGAGTCCGTGACTTTTCTCCATCCCGCAACCTGTTCCGGCGAATATACTCCGGGTTCACGCCAGAAGGCGGAGGTGCCGGGCAAA
>VFKY01000204.1 GCA_009885275.1 Verrucomicrobiota bacterium
GTAGCTGTCGCTCATGTCTGAAAAATTCACCTCGGCCCCAAAACCAAGAGAGTTCAATTGGTCCCGATCTTCATCAATTTTTGAAGCATTGACGACCAAGAAATAAACCTGCTCGCTGAGTCGATAAACAATGAGATCATCAATGACACCCCCCTGATCATTAAGAAGTAGGGTGTATTGCCCCTGAGTAACCGCGAGTTTGCTGACATTGTTCGTCAATGCGCGATTGAGAAAAGCCTCAACGCCAGCTCCTTCCAAAAGAAATTGACCCATGTGCGAGATGTCGAAGATTCCGACGTGTTCGCGCACGGCCTTATGCTCATCGACAATGCCCTTGTATTGCACCGGCATTTCCCACCCCGCAAACGGTACCATGCGGGCATTCAGCGCCAGATGAGCTTCATGAAGAGGACTGCGTTTCGTAGGAGAAATATCGGACACGGCGCACAATGTGGCGGGTGCGCCTTCCTTGTCAAACTCAGCGAATGTCACTGGCGATTTCTTTACTTCTGCGCTAAGTCAAGAGCTTCATGTCTTTGATTAATACTTTGGAAACCAAGTTGGGCCGTTATGCGGTGCCACATCTCGTTCGGATCCTCGCAGGCTTTCAAGTGGCCGTCTGGCTTATGATCAAGTTACAGCCTGAATTTGAAATATTTCTGGTGCTGGATCGCACTTTGGTGCTCTCAGGCCAAGTGTGGCGACTCATTACCTGGGTATTTATGCCCGGTCAGATGAATCCTCTATTCTTGTTTTTTGCCGTCATGATCATGTTCACCATGGGCGACGCCTTAGAAGATGCCTGGGGCGCATTTCGATTAAATCTCTATGTCATCGGTGGCGTGCTCTCGGTCATTCTTGGGGTGCTCATTTTTAATTTCAACCCCATGGGCATCATGGTCTACACGACGCTTTTCCTAGCGTTCGCCGTGCTTTTTCCCGACTTCGAGTTTCTTATTTTCTTTATCCTGCCAGTGAAAGTGAAGTATCTCGCCATGATTACAGGTGTTTTGACCCTTTTAAACTTCATCGATGCTCCCGCAGACCGCCTGCCCACGATCTTCTCATTGCTCAACTTCTTTATTGCCTTTGCTCCGGGTTTTTTCAAAGGCATGAGTGAGAAAGCCATGGTCGTAGAAAGACGCTCGCGATTTAATTCCGGCAAGACTCCCGAAGGTTCATTTTTCCATAAATGTCACGAGTGCGGAAAAACAGAAATGGATGACGCCACGCTAGAATTTAGAGTTGCGGCAGACGATGAAGAATACTGCGCGAATTGCAGGCCGACAAAGGTTCAAGGTTGAAGGGTTCAGGTTCAAGGCGGAAATGCCTTCATCCTTAACTTTGGCAGCGGCTCCAGACTCTCATACACCGTAGGATCTTCTATCCCTGCCAAGATGAACGCTTCCCTTCGCTCCACGCAGGTGCCGCAAGTGCCGCAGTGAATCACCCCGCCTTTGTAGCAAGACCAAGTCATGCCGTAATTCACACCCATGGCATGACCACGTCGGGCAATCTCCGTTTTGTCGCCATTCATAAAAGGCCGCAGCAATCCTATTCCTGCATAAGTGCCCTGCTTCATGGCCTCCGCCATGGCTTCCATAAACGGTTCCCGACAATCAGGATAAATGGCGTGATCACCACTGTGCGCCGCAATCACCAGCGCATCCGCTTCGCGGCTCTCGGCAAGACCACAAGCAATCGCGAGCATGATGCCATTACGAAACGGCACCACGGTGCGCTTCATGCTTTCTTCGGCGTAATGCCCATCAGGAATATCGCCACCGCTTTGGAGTAGATCAGAGGCAAACAACTGATTCATAAAATCCAGTGCGATCACATCATGTTTCACCCCCAATTGCTTGGCGTGCCACTGTGCCATGGGCAGTTCTTTCGCATTGTGCTTGGAACCATAATCGAAGCTCACCGTTCCCACCACTTCATGCTCTTGCGCTGCCCAGTACAAGGCAGTCACAGAATCCATTCCACCACTGAGGAGCACAAGCGTTTTCATGGGTGTACTTCTTATTTTTACGATCAACCCTCAATCAACCAAGCTAAACATATCAATGGCAGCAACCTGTGGCGCACTCGGCTTGATCTTCGTCTTCAAAGTCAGGATAACGCGCTTCACAGGTCAGTTGAATTCCTCCCCGTGCTCCGAACTCCCCGCGCACGGTCATTTGCTTTGGAGCGCACGCCTTGACCAGATCATCAAGAATGCGATTTACGATGGCCTCATTAAACAAGGGGTGATTGCGATACGAAGCGAGGTAGAACTTGAGAGACTTGGTCTCGATGCAAAGCTCATTGGGTACATAAACGATCTCCACATGGGCACAGTCAGGTTGACCGGTCACCGGACAAAGTGAGCTAAATTCCGGACAGTTCAGCGTGATGCGATAATTCCTTCCGAGCGTGCGATTGGGAAAAGTTTCGAGCTTCGCCTCATCAGGAGATACGGGAAGTTTATGCTCTGATCGACCAAGAAGGCTAGTGTCCATGCCGCAGTCGTTACCTTCTGTGATCAGGTTTGTCAAAAAATCCGTCGTGATCCAAAGCAGCGTTATGAAGAAGGTACACCTGCTTCGGTGAGAAACTCATAGTTGAAGCCCTCCCAATCGAAACTCTGCGATCCTTCATTGCTTTTCTGGATGTCACCCATCCGATTTTCAGACATGTCTGAAAGCACAGAGTTGACGTCATACTGTTTCGTAAAAAAATGACTTGGGTTGATCGCGGGTGAGAAGAACGTGCGCAGGTTAAAGCTCTTCTCCGTGCCTTCCGCATAAGATGGACGAGTCACCGTCTCCGTCACTGTTGTCGGTGAATCATACACAATGTTACTTGGGAATTTGGCCAACCAGTTACCACCGGCATCCGCCACCACCGTTTCGGTGCCGATGGTCGCTCCGCGAACATTCTTGATTTCAATCACGATCGTAGAACCGGGTTCAGCATGACCGCTATACATGGGCATGATTGGTAGAATGGGCAGAATTCCCTCTTCGGGAGTTTCAAGTAGATAATTCAGATTGGCCTCTTCCTCTGCTTCCACATCATCAGGAAGGAAATTCTCAAAGACATTGTAGAAGTAGGTACTTAGAACCGTGGCCTCTTCGACGGGCTCCGGTTCCGGTTCCGGCTCGACTTTAGGCTTTGGTTTCGGTGCGGGTGGGGGTGAAGGGGGGATTTCTGTCACAGGAGTATCCACATCCGTGATCGTCGTCGTCGCACTCGCCGTCGTGATCGAAGCACTGCCGTTGTTGATCCCAGCGTTGCTCAGCGTCCCAATAATGGTTTCTCCATTGTCCAA
>VFKY01000289.1 GCA_009885275.1 Verrucomicrobiota bacterium
CTCGGCAATGCCCAAGCACATCAAGAAGCTAACGCCAAGCGTCAACTCGATGACGAACTGCGCAATACCAGTGAAATCCAACGTATTCTTTTGCCAGAGAAATCACCGGAAATGCCGGGCTTTGAGATTGCTGGGCGCAATGTTCCCGCCAAGCTTGTCAGCGGCGATTACTTTGACTTCATCCCTATTGGAAGCACCCATCTCGGTGTCGCGATCGCTGATGTCTGCGGCAAAGGAATTCCTGCCGCATTAATCACAGCCATGTGTCGTAGCGTGTTACGATCCAATGCCCGTGAAAATCTCGTCCCATCTTCCGTCCTTGCAGCAGTAAATCGCAATCTTTTTCCTGACATCAGGGAGGACATGTTCATCACGGTTGCTTATGCGGTTTTGGCAACCGATGGCAGCAGTTTGAACTACGCCCGTGCTGGTCACACCAATCCGTTGATATGGAGAAAGCAAACCGGTGAAGTGGAAGAAGTCATCTCTGCTGGCCTTGCTGTAGGGGTCGATAAAGGCGATGTTTTTGAACGGGTCACGCGCGATATTTCCATCCCCATGGAAAGCGGGGATGTCATGCTACTTTATACCGACGGCGTCGATGAAGCTACCGATCATAAGGGATTGCTTTTTGGGTTGGATCGCATCAAGGCATCCCTCGCGGCTTCCGCGCCCCACGGTGCTTCGGACGTCGTGGAAACGTTGTGTCAACAGGTCAGCGATTTCATGGGTGGCGATCCTCAGGGCGACGACATTACACTGGTCGTAATTCGCAAGAAGTAATGCCATGATTCTCAACGGAGCAGGCGACAAAGCTCTTGCTGCCCTTGCCACCTTCAATAGTCGCATGCATAGTGTCGCCCCCTTTTTAAAAAATCCTTAATCTAACTATGTCTCAGACCATCGACGAACCAACCGAAGACGCGATTCCCAGCGAAACACCAGAGGTTTTGGAACCTGCTCTTGATCCCATTGCCGAGATGCAAGCGGAAATCGAAAAGTGGAAAGATCATGCTCTCCGCAACGCCGCAGAGTTGGACAACTTCCGGAAACGCTCAGCGCGTGATATGCAAGAATCTCGCGCCTACGCCAATGCGGACCTCCTGCGCACACTTATTCCTATCCTCGACAATTTTGAAATGGGATTGGAAGCGGCTCGTGCTGAAAGTGAACAAAGCATGATCTACATGGGCCTCAGCATGGTGCGCCGTCAGTTTGCTGACTTCCTCCGAGAGATGGGTGCAGAAGAAATTCCTGCCGAAGGACAGCCTTTTGATCCCAATGTACATGAAGCTGTAAGCCACGAGGCTAGCGATGAGATCGCGGAGGGCACCGTCATTCGTGTTTTACGTCGTGGCTTTAAGCTCAAAGAGCGTCTACTTCGTGCTGCCACCGTGATCGTATCCAGTGGTGCTCCACAGTCCTAGACAGAGTATTTTATTGAGCGGACCGCAGAAAAGTTACCCTTAAGCACTTTTATTTTCCCATGGCCAGTAAGCGCGATTACTACGAAATTCTCGGTGTCTCCAAGACCGTTTCTCAGGATGACATGAAGAAAGCCTACCGCAAACTTGCGGTGCAATATCATCCGGATAAAAACCCTGGCGACCATGCGGCAGAGGATAAATTCAAAGAGGTCGGGGAGGCTTACGATGTTCTGAGTGATGAACAAAAACGGGCGGCCTATGATCGTTATGGACACGCGGCGTTTTCTGGGGGCATGCCAGGCGGTGCTGGTGGGGGTGGATTCCATGATCCATTCGATATTTTCCGTGAAGTTTTCAATAATGGCGGCAGCGGGGGTGGGGGCGACATCTTCGAAAGTTTTTTTGGTGGTGGTGGACGCCGTGGCCGGAGCAGCAATGGTCCCCAACGTGGTACTGATTTACGATATGGGCTGGAGATTTCCCTCGAAGAAGCGGCTCGTGGCACCGAGCAAGAATTGGAATTTGAGCACCTCACTGGTTGTAAATCTTGTAAGGGCAGCGGTTCCAAAAGCAGTGGTGGAATGAAACAGTGCCGCACTTGTAGCGGCGTTGGTCAGGTCATCAGCTCACGGGGTTTCTTCCAGATTCAACAGGCTTGCCCTGATTGTTCGGGCACGGGACAAACCATTGCTGATCCCTGCAAAGACTGTCATGGCGCAGGCTTGGTTAAAGATCGCACTCGAATCCGCCTCAAGATTCCAGCGGGTATCGAGGAGGGTTCTCGTCTTCGCTCCA
>VFKY01000028.1 GCA_009885275.1 Verrucomicrobiota bacterium
GGACGAAGGAATCATTCAACTTCGTGTCGTTGCCTCCGAACAGTCAAAGCACTCCAAACCTCAAGTGATCCCGTTGAGGTTCGCCCCGGAATCCCAGGTGGGTGACGTGCCGTGCGTATGGAACAAGAAGGGCACGTGCGCCGCGTTCATCATGTCCTGTTACGAAGCCCGTGGTGACGATCACTCGCGTCTGTTCGTCGCCGATGTGAAGGTGGGCCACCTTGAATTGCTAGTATTGCCGGACGTGGTGACCCACATCGCATCAATCAGGAAGGACCTAGCGAATCTTGAGATTGATTGGTCAGACAAGTGTTTCGGTTGGATCGGTGAGGATCTCCTGATCGTTCACTTCGAAGGTTCCTGTGAATTGGCTGCGGATGTCGGCGGTTCCGAGGGCCGGGAGGTCAGCGGTTATGCCGTGTTTTGCGTTACGCATGAGAAGAAGATGGTCATTCGGGAGATCATCAGCCTGCGAATCCAAGGATGACAACACTCAAGCTAACAAAGGCGAACCCTCAAATTAGCATCGGTCGCGAAGCGCACTGATGATAGTGGTTGTTGGACACACTGAGTGTTGGAGAAATCTCGACAAAGCCGTTGGTTTTGCGGGATATAAGGGGATTGACCTTCTACAAAACTGAAACTAAACCAACTGTTATCTCAAAAAAACTATGCGCCCCGCATTCTCAGCATTGTTTCTCGCACTCTCGTTAGCCTGCACAATCAATGCCGACGAGAGCGTGATTTCCCCATTCGCGGAGTCAACCGAAGCTCCCCACGGCCGCGGCAACCTTTATGCGCCCGACATCCTCATGCACCGAGGAGAGATGCTGATGTTCTTTGGCGGGCAGGGCAAAGATGGACACGATCGTATCCACCTAGCCACTTCAAAAGATGGAAAGGATTGGGAGCAGGCAGGTATCGTCTTCGCTCCTGCGGGCGTGAACCACGTGAACGATCCGTCCGTCATTGCCGTAGCCGGAGAGCTTTTCATGTTTTACACCTTGGCTGGGTCCGGCGTTACAGATGCCATCGGGTTGGCAACCTCCGCTGACGGACGGATATGGAGCGACCGGGGAGCGGTGTTTTCGCCTTCACCGGCACCTGCTTGGGACTCTCTTTTGGTGGGGCGTCCGAGTGTTTTACACGATAGAGAGCGTTTCCACCTCTGGTATGACGGACGCAAGGACTTACCACCTGGTGCCCCGGATCCTGATGCCCCCAAATCGGACAGTTCGCAGCGCTTTGTGGGATACGCCACATCAGTCGACGGATTGAAGTGGGAGAGACGTAAGGAACCCGTTTTCGCGGATGATGCGGGCGGCATCCACGTATCGAAAGCTGGAAAGAACTTCGTGATGGTCATCGAGGCGCGCGATGGCACCAAGTGGGCCACTAGTATGGACGGGATTAGCTGGAAGAGTCATGGCCTGCTCCATGCAAAGGACGACGACTCGCCCTACGGCCATGTCACGCCGTTTCTCATCATTAACGATGAGTCTTGGCGGCTATTTTATGGAGCGGCACGAGCAGAGACGTGGGATCAAAACTCAATTTACTCAGCAGTCCTGAAGCCGCCCACCACAATAGATCGAACCAAGAGATAACAAGTCAGTGGCGGCAACGGCGGATAAGCTCGCGAGTTCGCTTCGCTCTGGCCGTCCTTTCCCCGCCGTGCCACACTTCAAACGTTATTAGCCCGCATTGCCATGCGCACACTAATCCTCGCTTTCCTGTTCCTGCCGCTGGTCACGTTCGCTGACGAGGTGCGCTTCACAGTTGGTATGAGTCGCGACGACGCAGTTGCACTCATCAAGAAGCACAGCGGGAAAGACATCACTCCCGGTTTGGCGGTTGTTGGTCCGAAGGGCGAGCACCCACTGACAGGCATCTACTGGGAGTTTCAAGATTTAGACGCCATCATTACCGTGACCGCGAAGGATGGGAAGGTTACGGCGATGACCTTCTGGTCGAAGAAGGATTTTGGCGAGAGCAAGAGTCATCGCGCCAAGACAGAGCAGAGCATCACAGCACTCAAGATTGACACCGAGAAGAGAGAGGTTTCGATTGAGAAGAAGAAAAATGCGGGCTAACCCTCAAATTAGCATCGGTCGCGAAGTGCAGTGATGATAGTGGTTGTTGAACACTGCCCTGCCGCGATGAGTGGCATCTTATTTGCGAAGCGTTCATTGCAGATCGTGACGAAGGAAGGATAACTCCGCGGTGGTGTTGCCTGCGAGGGTTGCCGGAGCGATTGAGCTCTTTGCGGATTGCTTTCACGACGGACTGGAAGCGGACGGAGAGCGCACTTCCAAGTGTGCTGAGGCGTTGCGATATCTTAACGCGTGGCCACCCCTCAGCATGCCTGGAGGCACGCTCTCCAAAAACGCAAGCGACGAGGGCGTCGATTCTACTACGGCCGCGACGCAGCGCGGCCCTACCTTAAAAAATGGTAGGGAATCGCTGCGTCGAGCCCGTCTTTTTCTGGGGGCGATTTTTTTACGGGCCGCATGAATTACAATGGGATGGAA
>VFKY01000126.1 GCA_009885275.1 Verrucomicrobiota bacterium
ACGGGAGGAAGTGCTGCGCATTTTTCGTCAGACCTTTGCCATCACTCATGCCTTGGAATTGATTGGTGTCATCGTCGCGGTAATAGGTTTGGGCATGACGTTGGCGAGCGTGTTGCTGGAGCGGCGAGCCGAACTCACGACCCTGCGCGCTCTCGGGATGACACGCGATGAGGTGGCCCGGGCCACGATGATCGAAGGTCTCCTGCTCGCGCTGGCGGGTGCGATGGGGGGGCTGATCGTGAGTCTGGGACTGGGCTGGCTGCTCGTCTTTGTCATCAACAAACAAACCTTCGGTTGGACTCTGCAGTTCGCCCTGCCGTGGTTTCCCATGCTCGCATTGTTGCTTCTCGTTTTGCTGAGTGCCGCAGTGGTGTCGTGGTCGGTGGGACGGTGGGGCGCGGATCTGCCTGCGGATCGGGAGGAATGAAATCATGAAACGTGTCATCCATTGTCTGTTGCTTGCTGCGATGCTTCTGAGTGTCGCGGATGAATTACGCGCTCAGGACATTCCCACACAAACGGACGAAGGGTTTTCTTTGCCCCAGACCGGCAAGGTGTTTGCGTTTCCGCGCGATCACGGGAGCCATCCGGATTTTAAAATTGAATGGTGGTATGTCACCGGACATCTCTTCGCTGAAGACGGACGTCGTTTCGGTTTTCAGGCCACGTTCTTCCGACAGGCCAATAAAAGCGAAGGCGCAGAGACGGAGACACCGCTGTTTCAGCACCGGCAATTGCATCTCGCCCACATGGCGTTGCTCGATGCGAAGACGGGTCGCTTTCTCCATGAAGAGCGATTGAATCGCGGGGGCTGGGATGCCGATTCGAGTGTCACCACGCTCGATGTGCGCAACGGCAACTGGTCGCTGCGCCTGCTCGATGAAACCACGAATCGCATGGCCCTGCGCGGCACGTTAGAAGGTGAGGCCGCGTTTGAGCTGGAGATGACGCCGCAAAAACCACTCGTGGTGTTTGGCGAGAACAGTGTTTCACGAAAGGCTGCTCTACCCAGTGCCGCGAGTTATTATCTGACCTTCCCGCGATTGCAATGCAATGGAATGCTGAAGCTCGGTGGAGAAACTTTGAAGGTCAGCGGCGAGGCTTGGATGGATCATGAGATCAGCAGCAGTCAGCTTTCGAGCGAACAGGAAGGCTGGGACTGGGCGGCGATTCAGTTGCGCGATGGGCGCGAGATCATGGTGTATCGGTTGCGATTAAAAAACGGCGGCATCGATGAGCATTCGACGTTGTCGTGGGTCGATGCGCAGAGTCGGGTGCAGACGGTGAAACCGGAGGGCTTTGTCTGGAAGCCGCTGGGCTATTGGACAAGTCCGATTTCGAAAGCGAAGTATCCGATCCGCGTCGAAATTGAGACCAAAGATCCGATCACTGGGAAGTCGATGCGCTTGCGATTGGAACCGTTGGCGGATGCGCAGGAGCAAACCGGTTCGGTCGGGGGCACGGCCTATTGGGAGGGAGCTTGTCGCGTCCTCGATGAGCAGGGCAAAGAGATAGGCTCCGCGTTCTTGGAGTTGGCAGGATACAGCGGCGATCTCGCAAAGCGATTCAAGTGAAGTTTTTGGCACTACACAAAAGTGATTGCTTCTTTCTTCATCGGCATGCCATGATGCGCGCTATGCGTTTCGTTCTTTTCTTCGTCTTTGTTTTCTCCACGGCATTCATGCAGGCGGAGGAAAACTACCCTGTCCATGAAGACTCCAAGATTCACGAAGGCGTGCCCAAGGGCGAGATGATCAAGGGCAACTACACGGCTGACGAAGACAGCTACTTCCCCGGCACGGAGCGTGAGTATCAAATCTACCTTCCCGCTGGCTTTGACAACTCCAAGCCGACGCCCTTCATGGTGTTCCAGGACGGGGTCATCTACAATGCCCCAGTCGTCTTCGACAACCTCATCGCGAAAAAGGAGATCCCCGCCATGATCGGGATCTTCATCAAACCGGGCGTGGTGCCCGCGGCAAATCCTAATGCCCTGCCGCGCTACAATCGCAGTTATGAATACGACAGTATCACCGGCCGTTACGCGAACTTCCTTATCAACGAGTTCCTGCCGGAGGTCACAAAAAAGCACGGCATCACTCTGAGCACCGATCCCAATGACGCGGGCATTTCCGGTAACAGCAGTGGTGGCATATGCGCCTTCATGGTGGCGTGGCACCGGTCGGATCGGTTCCGTCGTGTCTTCACCGGCGTGGGCACCTATGTCGGGATTCACGGAGCCGATCAACTCCCCGTCCTCGTGCGCAAGATGGAGCCGAAGCCGATTAAAGTGTATCTGCAAAGCGGCGAGAACGACAACAACCTCTACTGCGGCGACTGGTGGATGGCCAATCAGATGATGGAACGCAGCCTCACTTGGGCCGGTTACGATGTCGCCCACACCTGGGGCACCGGCGGTCACAACGGCAAGCAGGCCACCGCCATCTTTCCCGATGTCATGCGCTGGTTA
>VFKY01000042.1 GCA_009885275.1 Verrucomicrobiota bacterium
CACAAGCTGATGAGCACACCGGGATCATCGCTGACATAGAACGCTGAGGAACAAATCTCCACCGCAACGACCGCCGCACGATGCGTCGGATGTTCCTTCAAGTAGCTACAGGCTGCGCGCAGGGTCGGCAATGCGGCCCCACAACCAGCACCTGTGACATCCATCAGGTATGTGTTCGACGGCAACGCCAGTGCCTCCGCCACATGACTGGTGAGGCCGGGACACAGGTAGCCGGTGCAAGTGCAAACAAAGAGCGCATCAACAGCGCTGATCTCTGCTTTGATCAACCCCTGACGCAATGCTTCGGTCGCTAGCTTCGTGGCTTCTCGCTCAAAGGTTTCATTGAGTCCCTGAGCACAACTTGAGAACACATTTTCCAAGCTGTCGGTGGCGAAGTGCCTCGAATCGATGCCGTTGCTGCCAAGCAAAACCTTTTCCAGCATCTCCCGCGAACGGGGTTTCAGCGTGTTAATGACGGCGTCATCGCGCAACAAGTCCCAGCACTCGCGTTGAGTCCATGAACGTTGTGGGAGGGCACTGGCAATACTGCGTAAGAACATAAGAGGCTATCGCACGGTTCGGTATAAAGTATCAAATGAAACCCAGCGATGATTGATGGCGTAGGCACAAAGACGCCGACCCAGCGGTTGAAGAAGCAGTTCCTGTAAAGCTCGTGCCCAGCGCAACCGAGAGGAGAAGAGCTGGCTTTGAGTTTGTCGAATCGCGAACTGCGTGTCGTGCCATGAACACGCGCCCTGACTCCAGCGCGTCAACGGTTCCGCCGCCGCCAGTGCGCTTTGCAGCGCCATGGTCATGCCGTTTCCCGTGAAAGGAGGAATCATTGCTGCGGCATCACCAATACGCACGGCACTATCGCGATGCGATTGCCAGCCGAGATGAAATCGGTTCACACCTTTGAGCGAAGAGGCGTCCATGTGAGCGTTCCGCAAACGATCGGACAGTTCTGTCAGTCCCGAGTCCTGCACTGCTTGCGCGAGAGCTTGTTGGCCACCGGATACAGGCGATGTGCGATGGAAGAGCCCGCTCACATTAACCCGATCATGCTCGACCTTGGTGAGCCCCACATACGCGTGATTGCCCAGATGAATTTCGAGATCAGCGGTGAGTGCGAGGTCCTCAAAGTGCGCCTTCATGCCGAGCCATTCGGAAACACGTTGCGGTCTGCCGGAAGCAAGTACGATGCCTTCCACTTCCGCATCTCCCGTAAAACGAGTGCTCGTTTGCAACTCTCCTCCGGTGATCGTGAATCGTTCCGCAAGGGCGGCATCAAGATGATGGCGACTCAATCCATACGCTGTCTCTGGCAGCGTCGCGCGAAACATGGGGCATGCCCCATCAAACCATGCCGTCTCGCGATGTCTCGCTGCTGGAATGAAGAGATCATCAATGCCCAGCGCCTTGAGTTCGTGCTCTTGAATACCGGAAATGAATTCCCCACAAACACGATGTCGCGGATAAGCCGCGGCCTCCATGATTTGCACCGGGATGTTACGCTGACGCAGCGCCACACCAAGAGACAGGCCCGCGAGCCCACCACCTGCGATGGTGATTTGCTTCAACGCCATGCCGTGAAGTGATACGCCCCCATTGTTGTTACGGAGACAAGAGTTTGCCAGTCACTCAACCCAAGCGCCTGTGGTAACTCCTCGCGAATGAATCCCGCGCGAATACTCACCAGCATGTCGTGATGCGTTACCTCACTGAGATCGACGAGTGCCGAGAGAAGATGCCCCTGCAACGTATGAAGCCGACGCCGCGCTGGTTCACAGGCGATGAACAAGCGACAACTTTCTGGAAGACGCGACCCGAGTTCTCGGAGCTGATCGTTTTCAAAGTGATGCAAAAAAAGATTAGCCACGATGATCTCGGCATCAGGAAGTATGGGCAGGGTGAAGAGATCGCGCTGATACCAGAGCGCATCGCGTGGCCAGTTGATGGGAGCGGGCGCGAGATCGAGCGCGCTCCACTGCGCAGACTGGGCGATGTTCTTGTTCCATGCATGATGGGCTAGTGAACCATCACCTGCTCCCAATTCCAAGATGCGGTCACTTTTCAATGCCTGCTCTTGAAGAGTGCGACAGATCCAATGGTGATTGCCCATGAGGCGATTGATGAAGTGCAATTCCTCCCGACTGCGTAAAGCAGCAGGATCATCATGGGGCAGAGCATCAAGGAGTTCGGGAAGGACTTGTCGCGGAAATGAAATCATGAAATGTATTCTAGGCTAACAAACAATTTTTCGTATGTCACACTGGACTTCTTCTTTGATTCCGCTAGTCAAGTGGCGTTTCATTTCTACAAACTCAACACCAACCATTCCACACCAATTATGGCCAACATCAAATTCGGTTCCGAAGTCTACACCTGGTTCATGCAAGGCACAGGCAAGGGCTATGATAACAAACTCGATCACATGATCAAAGTCGCGGGAGCAGCAGGTTTCACGGGCATTGAGCCCATGGTTCTTGAAGTCGCCAAGCGTGGCTTGGGACTCTCGGAATACTGGCTCGGCGATCTTAAGGACCCCCTCAAGCTCAAAGATTGTTTAGCCAAGCACAATGTGGAGCTTGCTGGTTTGGCCCTTGTTTGCCAATGGGATGCAGAACAGGAAACACCAGAAGAACGTGCGGCTGCTGACTATGCCATCGCCACGCTCAAGCATTTTCCGGGTGCAAAACTAGGAACCGTGCCGCTTCCCAGTGGTCGTGTAAACAACCTGCAGGATCGTCGGCTTAATCTGGTGAAAAATGTCAATGCCGTGAGTCGTCGCGCAGTTGATGCAGGTCTCGTTTGCTCGTTCCATCCCAACAGCCCGCCTCCTTCGATTGTTCGTACCCAGGAAGACTACGATATTGTTCTTAGCAGTCTCGATCCCAAGGTCACGGGATGGACGCCTGACGTTGGTCACATCATTCGTGGTGGCATGGATGTGATCGCCACCCTTAATAAGTGGGCACATCTTGTAAACCATATTCACTATAAGGATTTTTCAGGGAACGGTCCCGAGCCCTGGGCTCAAATGGGCACCGGCAAACTCGATTTCCACAAGATCACCGAATGGCTTACCTTGCACAATTATGAAGGTTGGATCATTTGCGAAGACGAAGCTCATGTGGCGGTGAGTGATCCTGATGCGGTGACGATGCAGAACGGACAATGGTGCAAAGATAATCTCGCGCCCTTGGTTGCCTGAGATTGCTGAAGCAGAAAATATAAATCAAAAAGCCACGCTCTATGCAGCGTGGCTTTTCGTTGGGAGTTGAACGTAATAACCGTAATACTTAGGCCATGATCCAATAGCCGTTGCAGTTTGCTGATGGCTAGAGAAGACGGGATGTTTTACCACGGTAATTGCCCTAGTCTTTTAAGATTAGGAATTTAGTTTCGACTGAAAACTAGCCGCGAGTGAGCTATCGTTGGCAAAGGATGATGCTTGAACGAGTTGAAGAAACACTTGCACGGTTGCTTGCTAGCATGTTTGTCTAGGGTGAGCTTGTACTCCCATACAGCTATGCGCAATGTCTGACCGTCCTCTCAACCCTGATCCTGATCAAGACCTCATCGAACGCTCACAAGGTGGAGACACACGAGCTTTTGATGAATTGGTGCGTAAATACACCCCAAAGCTCTACGGATTGGTCTATAACATGACTTCAAATAGGGAGGATACCGCAGATCTATTGCAGGATATTTTTGCAAAAGCATATCGATCTATCAAGCGGTTTCAGGGGAAGAGTACATTCTACACTTGGATCTACTCCATCAGTGTGAACATGACGCTTAACTTTCTCAAGAAGAGGGGGCGATACACAAAAGTTAGCTTGGATGATGTGGATAACGGCATTCAAAATGATCCTGACTTCATTAAAATCACTTCAGGCGGAAATCCCTTAAAGGATGTAAATATTCATGAATTACAAAAAAGACTGAACGAAGCCATGATGAAGCTGTCTGAAGACCACCGAACAGTCGTGACTCTTTATGACATTCAAGGTTTGCAGCATTCTGAAATCAGCAAAATCTTAGGTGTTAGTGAAGGAACCGTTCGCTCCAGGCTTTTTTACGCACATCGACAGTTACAAAATTATCTCGAAGAATTTCGACGCTAAAGACACATAGATCAGAATATATAACAAAAACTCCATATGAGCGAATTTGAAGATATTCAAAATATTATCCGCCTTAAGCGACACGAGCAGCCGTCCGAAACTTTTGTGGAAGAATTTTTAGTATCCTTCCAACAACGTCAACGTGAGGAGCTACTCAATCAATCGGCTCGAGGTCTTCTTTGGGAGCGCGTTACTACTTACTTTGATGGTATTTTTTCACCAAAAGCAAGTTGGGCGGGTGCCACGGCCATCGCAGTGCTTGGGGTGGTGCTTTTTTTCAAAGTTGGAAACCACCAGGTTACTGATGTAGCTATTAATGATGCACTTTCAGAACTTAGATTGCCACAGACCACATCAAAGATGGAGCCTATATCGGATGAAGAGGTTCGTAGTTATTTGATATCTCGACACAACGAGGGTGGTCTTACGGATGAAACCGAAAAAAATACCACTATCAAGGGTATTACACAGGTTGAGGGATCTCTTCTACCTGTCGGCTTTAAACTAGACATTGAATAAAAGTATTGCTCATTCTTAGCTCGGTCTCATTCAGTGAGGCCGAGCTTTTTTATGGAGCACGTCGGCCAAATTTACGATCTAGTTCCGCATAGGATATTTGGATGAGCGTGGGACGACCGTGCGGACAACAGTAGGACATTTCACAGGCTAGCAGATCTTCGAGCAATTTACGCAGTTCGGGTTCGCGGAGATAGTCGTTAGCTTTCACCGCTTGACGGCAAACCGTGGTGGCGATCAAGTCTTCCCCCAATCGAAGTGTAGAAGTTTTGCTACTTGCGCTGGCAAGCTCCTCCATGACATCTCGCAACAATGCCAGGGGATCGTTAGTCTTTAAAAAGGCAGGCATGGCATCCACTTTGAAGGAATTATTGCCAAATGGTTCAGCTTCGATACCGAGCTTATGCAGCGTGGGCAGATTCCGATTCAGTAGATCATAGTCACGAGGAGAAACTTGAAGTGTCAGGGGGATGAGAAGTCGTTGTGCGGGTACCCCTTCGTGTTCCATGGCTCGTCGCAATTGTTCAAAGAGCACTCTTTCGTGAGCAGCGTGTTGATCCATCATCACCAGGCCTTCGGGACTTTCCATTAATACGAAGAGTTTGTTGAGAACCCCTAGAATACGATAGGTCGATGACGGTGACGGTGATGGTTCAGCATTTTCAGAAGGCAGAGTTGTTGGTGGGAGGAATACGCCTTCAGGAAGAGTAACAGAGGTGGGAACAGTATCGGAATGGATGGAGCGAGATTGCTGCCAAGAAGACAAAGCGCTCCAGTCTCGTCTCAAGGTGGTTTGCTCCTGCTCAGGGATGAGAGCTGGCGTTTGTTCTAACGGCAGCGGGGCTACAAATTTATTGGGAATACTGGCAACATGCCCTTGCGAAATTTTATTGCTAACTGCAAGCGCCTGACTAATGGCCTGCAGCACAGCCTCTCGAACGATTCCAGCTTGGTGAAAGCGCACTTCTTTTTTTGCTGGATGTACATTGATATCGAATCCATCAGCGGGCATTTCGATAAATAGAAATGTTATGGGATACTGGCCCTTCATCAGAGCAGTGTGGTATCCTTCACGAATGCCATAGGCAATGGTCGAGCTGTCTACTGGTCTACCGTTTAGAAAACTCAATTGCATCTGGCGATTAGGACGACTGATGCCTGGGCTTCCGATAAATCCACTGACGGTGACATCGTTGATAGTTAATTTGGGTACGGGCACCAGTCGTTGAGCAAGCTCACGACCACTGATCCCTTCGATCCGATTCAAAAGATTGGTGGTTGCGGGCAAGTGGAATAGAACTTCACCATCGCGAACAAGTGTGAAAGCGACATTTGGGTTTGCTATTGCATGTAAGCGAAACTGCTGTTCAACATGAGAGAACTCTGTGGCTTCAGAGCGTAAAAATTTTCGACGTGCTGGTATATTGAAGAACAATGATCTAGCTTCTACTACGGTCCCTGGTGCACCGCCGTATTCCCTAACGGTGGTGAGCTTACCACCTTGTACCTCTATCTCAGTACCAGAGAGGGCGGTATGTTCTCTTGAAGCAAGTCGGAATCTAGAGACGCTGGCAATACTGGGCACCGCTTCACCACGGAACCCAAGAGTATAGATTGCTGCAAGATCTTCCTTAGTTCGGATCTTACTGGTTGCGTGCCGTTCCAAGCATAACAAAGCATCTTCTCTATCCATGCCGTGCCCATTGTCTGTAACTCTTATGAGGGCAGACCCACCGCGCTGAACGTGCACTTCTATATGTGTAGCTCCTGCATCGATGCTATTTTCCATCAACTCGCGAACAACGGCGGCGGGGCGTTCCACGACCTCGCCAGCAGCGACCTGACTTGCGAGTGCATCAGGAAGAATGCGAATTTTGCTCATGTTGTTTGATAAATTAGTGAAACTTGCTACGTAGATCTAAAGCTTTCTTGCGCGTTAGATTCATGGAATGATTCGCGTCATTTTTAGCACTAAGCATTTTTTCCGCACATGATTACCTTCACTGATAACGCCGTCAAACACCTCCGCAATCTTTTGATCGCGCGCACTCCTGAAACTGGCTTGGGATTGCGCTTAACAGTACAAAAGGGAGGTTGTGCAGGCATGGAGTATGCTTTGAAATTGGATACACCACTTGCTGAGGACCACATTTTCGATCAATCAGGGCTGAATATCATCGTGGATGAGGCTAGCCTACTTATCTTGGATGGATCGAGTATTGACTATCAAGATTCGTTAAGCGAATCGGGTTTTAAGGTGGTTAATCCAAATGCGACACGCAGTTGCGGGTGTGGCTCTTCTTTTGAGCCTAAATTAGCAAATTGAATAATTATTCTAACCACCGCAAAAATTCCTTTCAAAAATTCCATAAAAGAGTTATAGAAATATTATAATTGGAATTTTTTTGCCTCCATTTAATCAATTTATTTTCAAAGAGTTATGAAAACTTTGTTTCTTAGTAACACATTAGATGTCAATTCGAGAACGGGTGGACGAAGTTCAACCAAAAATCGTAATGACGGAAATTTGTTTTGGTGGACCATTTTAATTACGCTTCTTCTAGGGCTGGCAACATTCTGCTGGTTTTTCAGCATCATGGTTTTTAAGTATCCAGAAAAGCCATTTAATTATCGTGTATTATCAAATCTTGATAAACTGGAACCCATAAAAAAATTCGATCCTCTCAATGTTCCACATGGAGCGTTCTATGGTGCTCGCGAACTTCTGGCTAAATACTACAATTACAATTCTGATCAATTACGTCTTGTAAACGATCTTTTGAAGCGCTCATACATTACAAACTATGCTGAGGAGAGTCCTCTATACATCAAAGGTGGTTTTAAAATTGTTCAATCAAGACCACTGAATAACAATGATATGATTGATGTAGGTTGGGTTGTGCGCATTCGATCCACTGAAATTGAAGATGTCGATTTAGAATTAATCCTACCTGGTGCTGTTTCTGAAGTGGAGCCATATCAAGTTGGTGAGAGTATCAATATGGATAATAAGTCCAGTTTTGTAAGTGTAGTGAACATCGAAAAAAACTCTGCTAGTGATAGCTTGTGCGCCACCGTGATTCCAATTTCTTATGGAAGTTTTGCCACAGGCAAGCACAGTAATCTTTCATTGAAACCACCTACAAAATTAAATTTGAGTGCATCCCTGCCAGTGCTTACAAAAGAAGAAAGCTCAAGGGTCGCCGCTCTTAATAAATAGCCATCAATCGCCGCCAACGTTTTACCCTTAGGGTTTTTCTTAGGTGTTGGGAAGCTCTTCCAAGAATGCGAGGGCCTTTTGGTAACTCGATTGTTCGAGGAAGTGTCGAAGACGAGGCGGTAGATCTGCCTGAATTCGCAGCCGAGTATTCTCAAGGGCTTCTGAGATGCTTCTTAAGGCCAAAAGGTGTTCAGTTGGGTTTGTGTCCCGCAATGCATGATCAGCAATGATACTCAATCGTTGCCTGAGAAGAGTTGTAAGCGTCACGATTGATTCGGCGGAAAGGGGCATCTTGATTTTTAAATTTAAGTGTCACGAAACAGGAAGAGAAGTCACCTCCTTAAGTCAAGCAACATACTTTAAAAAGTATCGGCAAGTTTTCTAAAATCCATAATAGGAATCACTTTTTTCAGTGATGTGTTTTAGACGTGTTGAATAGTTTTAAAAAAGTATGAATATTTCCTTGTTTAGAAGAGCGAAGAGTCCTAAACAAATAGCATGAATTTTAAAAACTTTTTGATACATCACTGTTGATCGTTGTTTTTTTATAAATTGAGATTCAATAAATATATTTTAAAAACGAAAACTGTTGAGGTATCAAATGATAGAAGCTGAAGGAACTGATTTATTTGTCACTGAGCTTGCCCTGTGGAGCGGGACTGCTAAAAGCCCTATCGATCAAATTGATTCAATAGCGGGAGCTGCCAAATTATTACGCGAAAAAATTGGGGCAACCATGTATGAGCGCTGGTTTCAGCGGATTGAATTTACAAAAGATGATAATGCCCATGTCACGCTCAAGGTTCCTAATCTGATGCATCAGTATTGGATTGAGGATAATTATTTGTCAGTCCTGCAATCGGTATTTTTAGAAGTGTTTGGAGTTCCTTGTGAAATTGAATTTATGGTTGTCGCAGAGACAGTTTCTGCAATAGAACCTCAGCAAGAGACCGTCCGTGAGGCGGCGAGAAGTATGGATCGTACTCTGGCCCCCATTGAAACTGTGGAGGTGGCACAAGGCCCGCATTTTCGCGATGATGCTAAAATTTTGCGATTGCTCGCCGAATCCGGTTTAAATAGTCGATTTAACTTCGAATCCTTTGTGGTGGGACCCAACTGCTCTTATTCAAGTGCGGTGGCAAAGGCCGTGGCGGAAAAGCCTGGTAAAACTTACAATCCATTATTTTTGCATGGAGCAGTCGGTTTAGGGAAGACGCATCTCATGCAGGCTATCGGACAGGAGATTCTTCGTAATAAGCCACGTAAGATTGTGCGATATGTAACTAGCGAGGCATTCACGAATGAATACATCGAGGCATTACGCCACAGCAAAGTAAGCAGTTTTCGTCAAAAATATCGTAAGGTTGATGTTCTCTTGATTGATGACATTCAGTTTTTTGCTGGTAAGGGCAGCACGCAAGAAGAGTTTTTTCATACATTTAATGATTTGTTTAATTCGTTCAAGCAAATCGTGCTCACGAGTGATAGGGCTCCGAGTGAAATCAAGAACTTGGAGGACCGACTGGTTTCCCGGTTTGAATGGGGGATGGCCACGCAGATAGAATCTCCGGACCTAGAGACTCGAACAGCCATTCTTCGCCAAAAAATGATCGATTGGACAGTCCAAGTGGAGGACTGGGTGTTGACCTTTCTTGCAGAAAATATTCGCACCAACGTCCGTCGTCTTGAAGGCGCCCTGATGAGGGTCGCGGCCCATATATCTCTAGGGAATGGCGCACCGCTGACTCAACCTGTTGTTGAAAATTTACTTCGTGATATTCTCGAAGAATCCGACACGAAGTCCGTAACGATTGATTGGATTCAAAAAGTTGTGGCAGAGCATTTTGATATTCGCTTGGCTGACATGACCAGTCATAGGCGTCCCGCTTCGATTGCGCTGCCTCGTCAAATTGCGATGCATTTGGCTCGCGAGCTTACTCGTGGTTCACTCAAGGACATTGGTGATGCATTTGGGGGGAGAGACCACGGCACAGTGATTCACGCTTGTAAGACTATTAATAAAAAAAGTACAGATGACGAGTTTCGCAAAACTATGGTAGTTCTAACCGAAAAAGTGAAGCAAGCGCCATTATAAAGCTAATTTCAGCCTTGAATACACGGCCGTTTTTTTAGAAAAAGATATCGAAAGCCCAACGAGAGCTAAATGAATGCAAGAACGTGAGATTTTTCTTTCGACAGGCATGAAGTTTACGCCCATGATGCCCTCTCGTAATTTTATCCGTCTCACGATGAGAGGGAGCAAATCTGGCCATGAAATTCTCCATCAGCAAGGAATCCTTCCTCACAGCACTTCAACAAGTGCAGCACGTTGTTAGCACCCGCACAACGTTGCCCATATTATCTAACGTCCTAATAAAAGCAGGTAAGGGGCAGATACAATTTGCCACCACCGACTTGGACGTGAGCATTAGCGGCACTGTTATTGCAGACGTTCAAGAACAGGGGGCTACCACATTGCCAGCTCGTAAGCTTGCATCCATTATACGTGAGCTACCTACAGATGATGTGGACGTTACGGTGGATGAAAAAAATGTCGCACACATTCGCAGTGGTCCAAGTTACTTCAAGGTGATGGGATTGGCGCATGACGAGTTTCCTCCCTTACCAACGTTTGACGATGCCAGAGAGTTCAAATTGGAGCAGAGAGTTCTTAAGGATTGTTTGCGCAAGACATCATATTCAATCTCAACAGATGAAACTAGATATGTCCTAAACGGCATTCTATGTTCCTTTAAGGAAAGTATGTTGACCATGGTAGCCACAGATGGTCGTCGCTTGGCCATGGTGGAACAAGAGGTGGAGTTTCCACAGAGCCATGAAGTGGACATTATTATTCCAACCAAGGCTGTGAATGAAATACAGCGCCTGCTTTCTGATGAGGGAGAAGTGACACTTAAAGTCGGATCCGGTCAGATTGGTTTTGATCTGGGTAACTACTTTCTCGCTAGTAAGCTAATTGAAGGTAATTACCCAAATTATCGCCAAGTCATTCCCGGTGAAAGTAAGGAGCGTATCGCACTTGAGCGTGAACCGCTGTTGCGCATGTTGGGACGTGTTTCTCTTCTATTGAGTGACAAATCAAACTCAGTGAAGTTACACTTTACGCGTGATAACTTGGAAATGGTTGCCAATTCTCCAGATGTCGGTGAAGCGCGTGAAAGTGTGCCTATCGCCTACAAAGGGGCAGAAATGACCATAGCATTCAACCCTGAATTTTTTATGGCTCCTCTTCGCAATCTTGTGAGCGATGATGTTTATCTGCATCTTATTGACGAGATCAGCCCGGGTGTGCTGAGGAGTGGAACAAACTTCCTTTATGTGCTCATGCCGATGCGTGTGAACTCGTAACCCATATAATCTATTCATCATGCACTCTAATACACTACTGCGTATCCTTGGTTTATTTGCTTGCTTGGCTCTTACAAATTGTGCTGCACTTTTCCCTTTTAAACAGGATCAAAGTAATGCCGATAATGGTAGGAATGGTCAGTCCTTGGATAACCCGCCAACTGGTCAATCCAGATACATGGGCGAACCTTTAACGGATACCCCTGAAGCGCCTAATCCAGATGCTCCTGTAACTGATCCGAACGCAATTGCTCAAGACAAGCCATTGCCCTCCCCAGCGGACATTGCCCCTGCTCCAAATCAACCTGTAATGCCCAAGCCAGCGGTACCTTTACAAGCAGCTTACGGTAAAATGGTTCCGGGTCGTGTGGGCTTTGTCTATCCTCCTGGTGTTGAAGCAAAGCCTGAAAACATGGTCGATGTTCGTGGATTTTCTCCCGGTGAGAAGGTTCGAGATCCTCGTACCGGTAAAGTTTTTCTTGTGCCGTGATTACTCATCGGTGATTGATTCGAATGACACAGGCGCGTTGGCATCCAACGCGCCTTTTGTTTCCAAATACTGAATTGTGAACCTCTTTCAATCTAAGCGCATTGCTATTCTAGGACCCGGACTGCTCGGAGGTTCACTGTTGATGGCGATACGTCAACACTTGCCTACGGTACATTTAAGCGTATGGGCCCGCAGTCCTAGCGCTATTGAAAAAGTGATGGCGCTGAAGCTGGCGGATATTGCAACAACCGATTTGAGTGTTGCTGTGGATCATGCGGATTTTATTATACTCTGTGTTCCGATTGAAGGGATGCCATTGCTGGCTCGCGAGATATTAGCGGCGAATGTGCAAGAGGGATGTGTTGTCACAGATGTTGGCAGTGTGAAGACTGGTGTCGTCAATGCTTTAGAAGATGTGTTTGCAAAATCGCCAATACATTTTCTTGGGAGTCATCCCATGGCGGGCTCCGAAAAAGCCGGCATCGAGTCGGCACGTTCTGATTTGTTTACGGGAGCCACAAGCATATTGACGCCCACGCTATTCACCGATGAAATCGCGATGCAGTGTGTTCGTTCATTCTGGGCTTTCATGGGATGCCGTGTCCTTGAGATGTCACCCGAGGAGCATGACAGAAAAGTAGCACGCATCAGTCATCTACCTCATCTGGCCGCAGCCGCAGTTACTATGGCCGCACTCTATGATGAGCCGAGTAATGTCCAATGTGTTGGGAATGGATTTCGCGACTCAACCCGTGTGGCGGCAGGTGATGCAGGCCTTTGGTCCGGCATTCTTTTGGAGAATCGCAAAGAAGTTATCGCTTCACTTCAGGATACACAAGCTCGTCTCGGTGAACTGCTTGCAATCCTTGAAAAGATGGATGAAAAAGCACTGCGCCATTTTCTGAGTGATGCTAAAAAACTCCGTGATTCATTACCTGTAAGCCCCTGATTTCATTTCATGCTCGTCGTTAAAAAACTCCAAAATGTTCCAGTGGAACTCATTGTGCCGGGCGATAAAAGTATCAGCCATCGCTCTGTAATGTTCGCCGCCCTTTGTCATGGGGTAACGACCATTGAGAATTTTCTGCCTAGTGACGATTGTTTGTGTTCGTTGAATGCCATGAAGGCATTGGGGGCCGATTACGAAGTTCTAAAAACGGATGAACGAGGCAAGCCGGTGAAGTTAAGGGTAACTGGATGCGGCATGAAATTACGCGCTCCAAAGGCACCTATAGATTGCGGAAACTCCGGCACAACGATGCGTTTGATTACTGGTATACTTGCGGCGCAACCATTCGAAACTCAATTGTTTGGGGATGACAGTTTATCCAAAAGGCCCATGAAAAGGGTGGCTGATCCTCTAGCGCTCATGGGGGGGATTGTGAAAGGCCAGGGAGATAAAATATGTGCTCCATTAACCATTCAAGGCGGAGAATTGAAATCCATTACTTACACCTTACCCGTTGCTAGTGCTCAGGTGAAAAGTGCAATTTTGCTTGCTGGATGGAATACATCTGGAACCACCTCAGTAGTCGAACCGGTAGTCACGCGTGACCACACGGAACGATTACTGGCTCATTTTGGGGTCAAATGTATCAGGGAAGGGAACACGGTTAGCATCATGGGGGGGCAAGAACCGCAAGCAAAAGATCTTTATATACCCGGTGACATTTCCAGTGCCGCATTTTGGCTGGTTGCTATTGCGGCTGTTAAGGGGGCGTTTCTTACCATCAAAAATGTTGGATTAAACCCTACTCGAACTGGTGTCATTGATGTGCTCGAGCGCATGGGCGCGAAGCTTAGTTGTACGCTTGCGGAAACAGAAGGTGAGCTGCGTGGAGACATTACCATTCATGGTGGCGAACTAAAGGGTACGATTATTGAAGGCAACGAAATACCCAATGTCATTGATGAGCTCCCCATCTTAGCGGTCGCTGGCTCACTGGCACGTGGAAAAA
>VFKY01000279.1 GCA_009885275.1 Verrucomicrobiota bacterium
CTCGTTCTTGATGGGCCGTCCACGAAAGATGCGCACTTTAATCTGGAACCACGGCGTAACGCGGCCTCTGTGCATCTCGCTTTTCCCGCGCCTAAGGACGCTAAGATCGCCATGTTTTATAATGAAGCCACCGCCGTGGAAGATCCTGTGGCTACCTATTATATGGTCTGTGGATTTTCGCGCGGCTACTTTGGCATGCAGGTGAACTCAGCGACAGAGCGTCGTATTATCTTCTCGATTTGGGATGCCGGTAATGGGCAGGGTGCAAAGGATCGGACGAATGTCGCTGCTGATGATCAGACACAACTCGTCGCCAAAGGGGACGGCGTTGAAGCCTCCGTCTTCGGCAATGAAGGTACGGGTGGTCACTCGCACTTGGTTTATCCATGGAAGACCGGCGAATCGCAAAAATTTGTGGTAGCCGTGAAACCTGAAGGGACACATACGATCTACAGTGGGTATTGGTTTCATCCCGAGAAAAAGGTCTGGATGCTGATCGCTAGTTTTCGTGCTCCGAAAGACGGCAAGTATCTCAGTGGGCTTTATTCCTTCAGTGAAAACTTCAACGGCAATAACGGTCATCTTCTCCGCAAAGCGCTGTATGGTCCGCAGTGGATTGCTACCGATGATGGTAAGTGGACGGAGATCACGGAAGCGAAATTTAGTCATGATCCCACGGGGAAGACGGATCGTCTGGATCGCTTCATGGGCGTAGAGAACGGCCGCTTCTTTCTTTCGCAGGGTGGCTTCATTGAAGGTTTCACTAAGTATGGCGATCCCTTCACGCGTCCTGAGACTCACACTGCGCCGGATTTTAAAATCAACACAAAGCCTTAGTTATTAGGCAGCGCTATCTTGTCGAGATTTAGAGATCGTTTTCCTGCCCCTTTAGTGATCGAGCGATCATAAGCTACTAAAAATTTTCACTATGAATGAGAAGCAATCGCCATTGATTCAGCATGCGCTTGATCTTGCCTGCGAGTTGCAACTTCGTGCGACTGAGTTGCAAACTCCCGCCGAGCGGAGACAGCAGGCGGAGTTAGATCGCATGTTGCAGACGCCATCTGACAAGGCAACACTGGTGCAACTTACCGATCAGGCATTTCGCCCGAAGACGGCCGCGCGCGTGGCAAATCAGTTCACGCATATCCTGGATGTGCAGGGCGTGCCTCGTTTCTTTAGTCCGCTTGACCGCGCGATGTTACGTGGCTTTCAAACCTTTGGTGGTTGGTTGCCCGGTGTTTCCGTTCCGATGGTGAAAGGTCATATGCATCAAGAAACGGCTAACGTTATTCTGCCGGCGGAAATGGAATTACTTGGGGAGCACCTTCGCCAGCGTACCGAGCAGGGGGTGCGCATGAATGTGAATTTTCTTGGTGAAGCGATCCTCAGTGAAAGCGAAGCGGAGCGACGACTCACGCTGTATCTAGAAGCGTTGCAGCACCCGGAGACGGAGGTGTTTTCCGTGAAGATTTCCACGCTCTATTCTCAGATGTCGCCCCTGGCTCGCGAGCATACGATAAGCATTCTTTGTGATCGACTGGAGCGACTCTATCGCAGTGCTGCCCGCGCCACCTTTCGCCGTAGTGATGGCACACATGTGCCGAAGTTCATTTATCTCGACATGGAGGAGTATCGAGATCTTAGCCTTACCTGTGAGGTTTTCATGCGCACGCTAGAGCGTCGAGGATTGGAAAAAATTAACGCCGGGATTGTGTTGCAAGCTTATGTACCGGATTCGTTTCTTTGGCAGCAAACATTGAATGCTTGGGCGCGGCAGCGTGTGGCATCAGGTGGGGAAGGCATTACCTTGCGAATTGTAAAAGGCGCGAACATGGAGATGGAGCGTCATGAGGCTTCGGTGAAAGGCTGGCCACAGGCACCTTACAAAACTAAGCTCGAAACGGATGCGAACTATAAACGCATGATTCAGGAAGGTTTCCTGCCGGACAATTTGGCGGTGGTTAAACTTGGCATTGCTTCGCATAATCTTTTTGATGTGGCATATGCATTGGTGCTTGTGCTGGAAAATCAGGCGATGGAGCGAGTGCAGTTTGAGATGCTTGAAGGCATGGCGAATCATCAGCGCCGCGCCCTGTTTGAGAAAGCTAAGAATCTACTACTCTATGCGCCCGTATGTCATAAGGAGCATTTTTTGAGCGCCATCGGATATCTCATCCGGAGGCTCGATGAAAACACAGGGCCGGAGAATTTTCTGCGCCACACTTTTAAACTTACACCCGGTAGTGAACAATGGAAGACCCTGGAGCAGGGGTTTGTCGCAGCATTTGAGCTACTGCCCTCCCTGAGTCAGGTCGCACGTCGCACGCAGGATCGTCGCTGCGAAATCGGCGCTTTCACTTCTCAAGTGACGACCACGAGCACCAAAGAAAGCGGCGAGGGCGTGACTTCTACTTTCGTCAATGAACCGGACACCGACTGGTCGCTACCGCATCATGCGGAGTGGGCGCGGAGCATCATCACCACTTGGGAAAAACGCAGCACGGAAGTGGCGCTAGTGATTGATGGTTGCGATATCGTTGAGGGTCGATCCATGCGCGATTGTCTTGATCCCTCGCGTCCTGGTATAACGGTGGGGCGTTATTTTCAAGCCAATGCAGCGGACATCGCTCGCGCTGTCGAATGCGCGGTGAAAGATGATGATGGCTGGCGCATGATGACGCCACAGGTGCGGCAGAGAATTCTTCGACAAGTTGCAAATGAGTTCCGCAGCGCCCGCGCTAACCTCATGGGAGTGGCATTGGCGAACTGTGGCAAGACCTTGGCTGAGTCCGATCCCGAAGTAAGCGAGGCAATCGATTTTATCGAGTTCTATGCCGAGACTTCGCGCTGGTTCATGGAAGACGTTTCGTCGAACATCACCGCCAACGGCAAAGGAGTTGTCGTCGTGGTGTCGCCTTGGAACTTTCCCATTGCCATTCCCTGTGGCGGTATTGCAGCGGCATTAGCGGCGGGAAACACGGTGATCTTTAAACCCGCATCCGATGCTATTTTGCCCGCATGGGAGTTGTGCCAGTGTTTCTGGCGTGGGGGTGTATCGCGCAAGGTGTTGCAATTTGTGCCATGCTCGGGAGGAAAGGAAGGCAGCACGCTCGTGCAGCATCCACAGGTGAACGCGGTGATCTTGACTGGCGGCACGGAGACTGCGCAGAGCATGCTGAAAGCGAAACCGAATTTACCATTGATTGCAGAGACTGGCGGCAAGAATGCCACGATTGTCACGGCGCTTTCTGATCGCGATCTCGCCATCAAGAACGTGCTTCATTCCGCATTCAGTCATGCGGGACAGAAGTGCTCGGCCACCTCATTGCTTTTACTGGAAGGGGAGGTCTTTGATGACCTTGAATTTAAACGCTCGTTATGCGAAGCCGCAGAAAGCATCACGGTTGGGTCGGCATGGGATCTTTCCACGAAGATGGGACCGCTCATCCGTCCACCGAGTGGAGATTTGGAGAATGCGTTGCTTACATTGGAAAATGGAGAGTCGTGGGCACTCATGCCGCGTAAGCTTGAAGGCAACGAGTGTCTGTGGTCACCTGGCATTAAGTGGGGCGTGCAACCCGGCAGTTATACGCATTTGACTGAGTTCTTCGGTCCCGTGCTAGGTGTCATGCGTTATGAAAAATTGCCCGAAGCCATCGCGCTGGTGAACCAGACAGGCTTTGGTTTGACCAGCGGACTCGAGAGTCTCGATGATCGCGAGCAAGCCGAATGGAGGGCTGGAATTCAAGCGGGAAATCTTTATATCAATCGCAGCACGGTAGGTGCCATCGTGCTGCGTCAACCCTTTGGCGGCATGGGGAAATCATGCTTTGGCTCTGGCCTTAAAGCGGGCGGGCCAAATTACGTTGCACAGTTCATGGATTTTCGGGAGACATCTGCTGACACACCGTCAGCACCGCTGCCGGATTCAACGATGGGCATGCTGCTCGAAGCACTCAAGGGCAACGATACGTTGAACCTGCACGAGAACACTCGTCTCGTCGCTGCTTTCTCCAGCTATGAGAGCGCTTGGATTGCGGAGTTTTCTCAGAATCACGATCACTTCCGTCTCATCGGTCAGGATAACGTGCGACGTTATTTGCCAGTGCGGGAATTGCGTATTCGCATTCACACGGATGATTCGCCTTTTGAAATTTATGCACGTGTTGCGGCGTCACGCATTGCAGGATGTCGTATCACGGTGAGCATGCCTTATGGCTATGAGTCGAAACAGATCACTCGTTTGCATGAAGCCACTGAGGACTGGGCGGGTGCCATTGAGTTCATAGAGGAAAGCGATGACGAGCTCGCTGAGGCGATCCGTCGTTATGAAACGGATCGCGTGCGTTACGCTGCGGCATCGCGTGTCCCTCTCGTCGTGCGTGTTGCGGCGGCAGAGAGCTTTGTCTTTATTGCTGATGCCCCCTTGCTTGCGGAAGGTCGCGTCGAGTTGCTCTGGTATGTCCGTGAACAGAGCCTTAGCTTTGACTATCATCGTTACGGAAATCTCGGCACACGAGGTGACGAGGAGAGACAGAACACGGCATAAGCAATCCCATTTCAATTAACCCCATCCCATCATGAGAACACACCCAGCGCATTTCATTTTTTCATTACTTGCCACCACCATGGTCGCAGGAGCAGAGCCCACGTTTAAGGTAGTGATTGATTTCACTGCGGCACCGCAGTGTGAGACTTTTGCGAAGCAGTCGAAGACTATCGCCGAAGAGTGGTATCCCAAGATCAATGAGATCCTTTTCGGTAAAGACCATCCATTGCCCGTGCCCGTGGTTCACTTGAAGTTCGAGCCGATGAAAGGCGTGGCCCATGCCACGACGGACGGTATCCATATTTCTGCTGATTACGTGACGGGCCATCCTGACGATAAAGGCATGGTCGTGCATGAGTTGACTCATGTGGTGCAGCGATATCCGTCCGGCGGCCCAGGATGGTTGGTGGAAGGTATCGCCGATTATGTTCGCCTGACGTACTACGAGCCGCAGGCGCCCAAGCCGAAGCTAAATCCGGATAAGGCAAGCTATAAAGATGCTTACAAAACGACCGCGATGTTTCTGGAGTGGATCGAGAACACGCATAGCAAGGGCTTGGTGGTCAAACTTAATGCGGCCTTGCGTCAAGGGGTGTATCGCGAGGCTATGTTTCAGGAAATCGCGGGCAAATCACTCGATGAGCTGTGGAAGGAGTTCGCGGATTCATTGCGGCAAAAACCTCGTTGAGCCATTTTCATGTTGATTTGGATCGAATATATAGCGGTGGCAGTGTGCGCCATTTCCGGGGTGCTGGCGGCGACTGGTAAGCGGCTTGATTTGTTTGGTGCGCTGGTGCTGGCCTTGGTCACAGCGGTAGGCGGCGGGACGATTCGCGATTTGTGTCTGGGGATAACCCCTGTCTTCTGGATTCAAAACAATGATGTCGTCATTATCGCCACAGTTACCGCACTGATTACCTTTGTGGTAGCTCGCTTTTGGAAGATGCCGCATCGGGTGCTGCTCGTCGCGGATGCCTTTGGATTGGCTTTGTTTACGATTCTGGGGGTGGAGAAATCGCTTCTTCATGAAACGTCCGGCTTTATCGCGGTTATTTTGGGAATCGTGACAGGCGTGGCTGGAGGCCTTTTGCGAGATGTATTGCGCCGGGAAATCCCCATGGTGTTTCAGCCGGAGATTTACTTGTATGCCACGGCGGCATTTGCTGGGGCTACGGTCTATGTCTTGTTGCACCTTGTGTTTCCTGAGGCTTGGGTGGCACGCTATATAGGAATGGCGGTGATACTGGCGTTGCGTTTGGCCGCCATTATTTGGAAAATACGCCTCCCCGTTTTTGAGGCTCGAAATAACCCCTAACTGGGCTCGATTGTCCCTTGACCACTTCTTTCTTGCCAAGAAAGCCAATCTCGCTCCAGTTCCTCTTTCCCTAACACTGAACGCATGGAAGACGAAACCAACCTATCAAAAGAAGCGCCAGGACTGGCACTCAAAGAGATCCGACAAATTGTGGATCTAATGAGCAAGAATGATCTCTCAGTTTTCCACATGGAGAACGGTGCTTTTAAGATCAAGCTTCGTCGGGGTTGTGATATTGAGGCCGCCAAAGATCTTCTCTCGAAGATGCCCATGACGCATACCACAGTCTCAGCTGGTCCTGCTTCCGTTGCTCAACCAGCACCCTCTGCGGTCGCGGCACCCTCTGTCGCTACTCCTGCTCCTGCTGCGGAAGAAACGCGTGGGCCGACGATCAATTCTCCCATGGTCGGTACTTTTTACCGTTCCTCCGGTCCTGATGAAAAACCATTCGCGAACATTGGCGACTCCGTGGATGAGAACACCGTCGTCTGCATCATCGAAGCCATGAAGGTGATGAATGAAATCAAAGCTGAAGCTCGCGGCACCATCGTTCGTATTCTTGTCGATGACGCCAAGCCTGTGCAATACGGTCAGCCATTGTTTGAACTGAAGTGATCGCCGAAGGGATAAGGCATAAGGGGTAAGGGATAAGTTCCGGCCCCTCTCATACCCTTATCCCTTTTCTCTTGTCCCTTATACCTTCCCAAAAAAACATGTTCCGAAAAATCCTCATCGCCAACCGTGGCGAAATCGCCCTGCGCATCATTCGCGCCTGCAAAGAGCTGGACGTAAAAACCGTCGCCGTTTATTCCGAGGCTGATGTGGATTCCATGCATGTGCAGCAGGCGGACGAGGCCATTTGTATCGGACCTGGCCCCAGCGCGGAGAGTTACATGAAAATCTCCCGCATTATCAGTGCGGCGGAAATTGCCAATGTCGATGCCATCCATCCTGGTTACGGGTTCCTCAGTGAGAAGGCTGAATTCGCCGATATCTGCAAGCAGTGTAAAATCAAGTTTATCGGTCCCTCGGCGGAAGTCATCGCCATGATGGGCGACAAAAACACTGCGCGTGCGACAGTGCGTCGTTTAGGGCTACCGGTTACACCGGGCTCGGATGGCATCATCGAAAGTGAAGAGCAAGCTTTTGAAGTGGCTCGGAAGATAGGTTATCCTGTCATTATTAAAGCCTCTGCCGGTGGTGGTGGTCGCGGGATGCGTCCTGTTTTGAACGAGGCTACGTTGCGCTCGATGTATCAGCAGGCGACGATGGAAGCTTTGAAGTGCTTCAACGACGGTTCTGTTTACATGGAAAAGCTCGTGGAGCGTCCGCACCACATCGAGTTCCAAGTGGTGGCTGACAGCCTTGGCAATGTGGTGCATCTCGGTGAGCGCGACTGCTCCATGCAACGTCGTAACCAGAAGATCATCGAAGAATGCCCCTCCCCTAAGATCACGCCTGAAATGCGCAAAATTATGGGCGACGCCACCGTGAAGCTTTGCAAAGAGATCGGTTACGAAAACTGCGGCACTATTGAATATCTCGTCGATAACGACTGCAAAAATTTCTATTTCATGGAGATGAACACGCGGATTCAGGTGGAGCATCCGATTACAGAAGAGGTTTACGGTTGCGACCTCATCAAGGAACAGATCCGTATCGCGGCCGGTTTGCCCATCTCCGAGCACGTCATCAAGAACACCCCGCGCGCCCACTCCATCGAGTGCCGCATCAACGCGGAAGATCCTGACCGCAATTTTACCCCGAGTCCCGGCCGCATCACTCATTGGTATGCTCCCGGCGGACGGGGTGTGCGGGTTGATACCCACGTATACTCCGGTTACGAAGTGCCGCCGTATTACGACAGCATGATCGCCAAGCTTATCGTTGTTGGTGCCACTCGAGATATCGCCATCCGCCGGATGCGCCGCGCTCTCGGTGAGTTCATGATCACCGGCATCAAGACCACCATTCCCCTTCAGAGCAAGATCATCACCACGAGTGATTTCCAGAATGGAAATTATGACATCGCGTGGGTTGAGAACTACCTGCGGCAGGAAGGGTTGAAGGGGTAGGAACTTAATTTGACCACTTATGGAATTTGACCCAGTGGTCACTGTTTTTTCAAGTAGCCAAAAATTCTTGTTGGGTCGATCCGATAAGCGATCAAACTCATACTTCGGCGGTCCGGGTTACGATCAAGTGATAGAGGGACCTAAATACGGCCCTCGTAGAG
>VFKY01000374.1 GCA_009885275.1 Verrucomicrobiota bacterium
AGCTTCTTCCGTCAGAGCGATCGGTTTCGTCAGGAAGGTAACGAGCGTTTTGAAAAATACGTCACCGAGGAGTTCCTCACTGGCGATGTCTATGGCGCGAATGTCGTGGTAACCAATCCCACCAGCTCCGCTGTAAAAGCAGAAGTGTTATTACAAATTCCACAAGGAGCACTGACCGTGATGGGCAGCAAGACAACCAACTCTTATTACCTGCGCTTGGAGCCTTACACGACCAAGACTTATGAGTATTACTTCTACTTCCCTTCGGTATCCGCCAAAGCAGGGATCAAGTTTGCTCATTTTCCAGTCAATGTTGCCCTCAATGGCGCTAATGCCGCCAGTGCAAAGCCCTTCGAGTTTCCCGTCGTGGCTCGACTCACTCAAGTGGACAAGACTTCGTGGGATTATGTTTCTCAATACGGCACGGATGTCGAAGCTCTCGCCTTTCTGGAACAAAACAACATTGAGTTTCTCGACCTCGAGCGCATTGCCTGGCGTTGCCGTCAGAGTGTGGAGTTTTATCGCCAGATCATCGCCTTTCTGGAAAAGCGCCACGTTTGGAATGAACCGCTCTATAGCTATTCCCTGATGCACAATGACGCGCCTCATCTACGTGAGTGGCTCAAGCACCGCGACGACTTCATCGCCCAATGCGGATCATGGCTCTCTGCGAAACTCATCCTGATCGATCCCACCGAACGACGGGTGTACGAACACCTCGAATACAGCCCGCTCGTCAATCAGCGCGCTCATCGTCTGGGTAATGAATCTCGCATCGCCAATCCTGCGGTGCTGGGCCAATACCAGCATCTGCTTGATATTCTCGCTCACAAACCCCAACTCGATGCAGCGGACAACATGAGTGTGACCTATTACCTCTTCCTGCAAGACCGAGTGGAAGACGCGCTAGCGCGATTCCGCACTATCGATGCGAAGGCATTGCCGACTCAGTTACAACATGATTACTTCAAGTGCTACGCTGCTTTCTATGAAGAAAATCTTCCCGAAGCACGGGGCATTGCCATTAAATATGCCGATTACTCCGTGGATCGGTGGAAGAAGCTCTTTGGTGAAGTGACGACGCAGCTCGATGAAATCGAAGGAAAAGCCGCCATTCGCCCGCAGGGAGATAAACCGGATCGGGAGATGCAACAAGGTGCGCTCGCCTCTACGGAACCGGCCTTTGAATACAAGGTCGAGAACCGGAACATCGCTTTAACTTGGCGGAACCTTCCTGAAGTCACGATCAATTATTACCTGATGGATCCTGAGTTCTCCTTCAGCAGTAATCCTTTCGTCAGCGAAGACGCGGGACGTTTCAGCATCATCAAGCCCACACTCACCACCAAACTGGAACTGCCCAAGGGTAAAGACGCCTTGGATGTGGCCTTACCCGGTGAATTCGCCAAAGCCAATGTGCTGGTAGAAATCGTCGGAGCCGGTCAACGCAAGACGCAGGCTTATCACGCTAACACTCTCAAGTTGAACCTTGTCGAGAATTATGGCCGTCTTGAAGTTCGCGACAGCGGTACGGACAAGGCGCTGGGTAAAACCTACGTGAAGGTGTATGCCCGCCTCAAAAACGGAACCGTACGCTTCTTCAAGGATGGCTACACGGATCTAAGAGGTCGCTTTGACTATGCCAGTCTCAACAGCAGCGGAGATGGCGCTGCGCCGATTCAACCGATGCCTGCTAGCGCGGCCCCAGCTAATGGACTCGACTACCAGATGCTCAAGCCCACGGAACTGGAATCTGTCGAAAAGATGGCTATTCTGATTCTCAGCGACACCCATGGTGCCAGTGTCAAAGAGGTCTCCCCGCCTCGCCAGTGATGATGAATCTGATCATTCTGAAGAGATTCCAAAGGGACAATTTATCTCTAACGATAATAAAGATTGACCCGTCCATTGTTTTTTGGTTGAACGGTAGCTGCCCAAAACCGTCTCCTTCTGGGTGCCTATTTTTGGTCTTTTTGAACTCCTCTTTCGAAGTGGCCAAGAATTTGCTTAAATTTTGGAAGATTTCTCAAAATACCCTGTTACACTGACGACCCCCTAATTTCTCCCCTCACATATTTATGGCTAACATGGAACTCGACGGAGGCATCAAGATCTACTTGCGAGAGATCGGCAAGACAGACTTGCTGACCCCTCAACAGGAGGTTGAGCTTGCCGACCGCATTAAACAAGGCGATCCCGAAGCACGGTCACACATGATTCGCGCCAATCTTCGTCTCGTCGTCAAGATTGCCCAAGATTACGCCAACTACGGATTACCACTCCTCGATCTTATCTCGGAAGGAAACATCGGTCTGATGAAGGCCGTAGAACGTTTTGACCCCAATAAAGGGGGCAAGCTCTCCACTTATGCCGCATGGTGGATCAAGCAATCCATCAAACGTGCGCTCGCCAATCAGTCCAAGACGATCCGCCTGCCCGTTCACATGGTGGATAAGATCAGCAAGATGCGCCGCGTGGCGATGTCCATGTCGGAAGAACTTGGCCGTGAACCCACGGACGACGAGCTTTCTGAGGAAATCGGGATTGATCGTGGCAAGCTGAGCCAACTCAAGGTTGCTTCCATGCGTCCCGCGTCTCTCGATGCACCGATCAGCGATGACGATTCCACCGAGTTCGGTGAAATCGTGGGCGATGACAATGCGCAGAATCCTTTCGATCTGTTGAGTCACAAAAACATGCACAGCCAGCTCGATGGCCTGCTCGTGGTGCTCGACGAACGTGAGCGCAAGATCATTGATGCTCGTTTCGGTCTCAACGGTCAGAAAGCCCGGACACTGGAAGAAGTCGGACAAGAGTTCGGCGTCACCCGCGAGCGTATCCGTCAGTTACAGAACATCGCGCTCCGCAAGTTGCGCCGTGCCCTCCAGAAGAAGGAAGACCCGATCCCCAAAGCCCTCCGCAATGCTGGAGCCAAGAAGGCTCGCAAAAAGAAAGTCGGCGCACTCGAGTAGTTGCTAGCTTTTTAAAATGATTCAGCCGTAGTGGGAAACCGCTGCGGCTTTTTTGTGGTTATCACAGCGCTAGCACTGTTGACCAAGCCAGTCTTTTAATATACGTATTAAGATCATGTCTTCTACGTATTCTGTCACCCAAGCTCAAAC
>VFKY01000252.1 GCA_009885275.1 Verrucomicrobiota bacterium
AAAAATTTCTCAGTCCCTCCCATCTCGCCGACGGCGTCATCAAGGTGCTGGAGATGGACGATTTCTGTGTCGCCCGCGAGCTGGTGCTACGGTCGATCGATGACAGCGATTTTTCCGTGCAACCGGTCTGAAGATCATGATCGAATTTCGCACCATCGAGATTTCGGATCCGGCGCTTATGGAGCCCGGGGTGAGTTTCGTGACCGTGAAATCCACCGCGCTGCAACGGCGCGCTGACCTCAGTATTTTTGTGCCAACCGATGTTGCTGTGGAAAAACTGCCGCTCGTGATTTTGCTGCACGGCGTCTATGGCAGTCACTGGGCGTGGATGTTCAAAGGCGGGGCGCATCGCGTCCTGACCCGGCTCATGAAGGAGGAGGGACTGCCGCCCATGATGCTCGCCATGCCCTCCGATGGATTGTGGGGCGATGGCTCCGGCTATCTGAGGCATCGCGACGCGGACTACACGAAGTGGATCACCGAGGAAGTGCCGGTTGCCGCGGCACTGGTGGATGCTAGGGTAAAGGACGCTCCGCGATTCATTGCTGGTCTCTCGATGGGTGGTTACGGTGCCATGAGACTCGGCGCCTTGCAGGCCGATCAGTTTCGCGCCATCAGCGCCCACAGCAGCATCACCGACTTTTCACAACTGGCGCAGTTCGTGGAGGAACCGCTGACGAAATACGATCTCACCGAAGAGCATCCTCTATCGGTTATCGAGTGCTTCAAACAGAACGCGCATCGCCTGCCGCCGTTGCGCTTCGACTGCGGCACGAGTGATCTCTTGATCGAACCCAACCGCGAACTGCATCGTCTGTTGGAAGGCGCAGGCATCGCCCATGTGTATGAAGAGTTCACCGGTGGACATGAGTGGCCCTATTGGAGCAAGCATCTCGCGGACACGCTGCGGTTCTTCGCGAAGCATGGCTGAGGCGAGGATGATAAGTTGATATACCTCTTTTGTTACGTCGGGATTAAGAAAGGAGCGTGGTCACTCTTGACCGCTTTGATTCTTCACGCGGCATTGCCGTCCATAAAAGAGTACCAAGGCGGGCAAGGGTGCCCGCGCTCCTTTCTGCTTATAATTACCACTCAGCAGGAGCGGATCAGAACGTCCACGAGAGCTTTCGCTAGTGGGTCTTTATCCACTGAATCATTCGGCGGGAGAAATCCATACGAATCAAATATAAGCAGAGGTGAACCACGAGATGGGCCACCACAAGAATCGCGGAAAAAATCCATATTCCCCTGAGTGTCGCATCCGTGCAGAAATGAGCTATGGGGGGCAAAAATACCGTTAGCATCACTACAAATTCAATTATGGTTAATTTGTGAATGCGGATTCGCAATAGCAACAATAGTAGCAGCTCGAACATTACAAGAATCGCAACGAAGTCGAAGCTTATAAAAAGCCCTTCTGTGCCATCGGCTACGTACACATGCCAGTAGACACCTGCCCCCACATAAAGTGCCGTCCAAGTCCAGCCGATAATGCGCTGCGTTTTGCTGAAGTAACGCTCCCGCATCCACCAGATCCAAAACACCGGCAGGATGAGCATGCCGACCCAAAAGAACACTCGTGTTCTGGTGCTCTGAAGATTGAGGGCATTTTGGTTCATGGGGTTGTCGATGTTATAAACCAAGCATGAGCTCTTCGACAAGACATATGATCCATATAAATGAGGAAAGCAGGAAGGCGGGAATTTTTATAGGGATGCCCCCTTTGTTACGTCGGGATTAAGAAAGGAGCGTGGTCACTCTTGACCGCTTCATTTTTCAACGCGGCTTTGCTGCCACCATTCATTAGCACAAGGCGGGCAGGAGTGCTCGCGCTCCTTTCAACGCCTCTGATATCGCGGCTGGAAGTCTCGCTGAGCCGGCGTTCCCGGGAACTCCATCTGGCACTCTCTTCATCTAAGAACAAGTCTTGCCCCTTTTCATGAGAAAAGGGATACTCAGTCCTTAAATTGTCTGGACTGAATTTTTCAACTCTGTTTTAAACTGATGAAGTCTTGTCTGCCATCTCTCCTCGTTGCGGTGCTGATTAGTTATAGCAGCGACCTCATTCTGCAGGCGGCGGATTTGTCCGAGAAGAAAGATGATCCATCGGGAAACGCTTTTTTCGAATCGAAGATCAGGCCGGTGCTTGTGAAGCATTGCTATGAATGCCACTCCGTTGAGTCTGGTAAATCGAAAGGCGGACTGCGTCTTGATTCAAAGCAGGGTATCCGTGCTGGTGGCGAAATTGGACCAGCCATTGTTCCCAGTGATGCAGCAAAGAGTTTGTTGCTGACGGCCATCAAACACACGGATCCTGATTTGGAGATGCCTCCGAAGAAGCCGCAACTGGCGAAGTCTATTATCGCGGATATCGAAACGTGGATCAAAATGGGAGCCCCCGATCCTCGTGAGATTTCTGGAAAAACCGTGGAACGTGCGCCCGTGGATATCGAAGCGGGACGGAAGTTCTGGTCGTATCAAAAACCGGTGCCACACCCGCTACCCGCAACGAAAAATCCGGCGTGGGCGAAGCGCGAGCTGGATCAATTCATTCTCGCTAAGCTGGAAAAAAGTGGACTCCAGCCATCACCGGACGCTGATGTGTCAACGTTGTTGCGCCGCCTTCATTTGGACATCATAGGATTACCTCCCACACAGGAGGCGGTGATGGCGTTTGAGAAGAGGATCAAGGCTGACGGACTCGATGCGGCATTGGCCATAGAAGTTGATGCTTTGCTCAAGTCAGAGCGTTTTGGTGAACGCTGGGGAAAGCATTGGATGGATGTGGTGCGCTATGCGGAATCGACAGGAAAAGAGTCTAATCTCACCTTCCCCCAAGCCTGGCGCTATCGTGATTACGTCATTGATTCTCTGAATGCCGACAAGCCCTATAACCGCTTTTTGACGGAACAGATCGCTGGCGATTTATTGCCTGCCAAAGATGATGCGGAACGGGCGAACCTTCTAATTGCCACGAGCTTTCTCGCCCTCGGCACCAAGGGACTCAATGAAATGAATCCGGCACAGTTCAACGCAGATCTTGCGGACGAACAACTCGACACAGTGACGCGCGCGGTGATGGCCAGTTCTGTGGCATGTGCTCGCTGTCATGATCACAAATTTGATCCATTCAGCGTGGAGGATTATTATGGTCTTATCGGAGTCTTCACGAGTACCAAGACTTTTTTTGGCTCGTCCATTGGTTCCGAGAGTAGCATCGCCAGTGACTTTATTCATCTGCCAGAATTGCCGGGGCAATTGATTCCCAATAAGCCAGTGCCTGCCGATCAACTGGCCAAGATGAGGGGGCAATTGGCGGAAATGAGTGAGCAGGAAAAAAAAGGAAAGGTGGCTGCCGATAAAGCAGTGAAAGAAGGACGCAATCCCTTTGAGGTTTTTTCTCTCGGTGAAATCTTACGTATCTATTGGACGCGCGGAGGAATCGAAGGGCAGCTCAAAACTGTCGATGATCAGGGTCGAGCTCTTCCACTTTGCATGGGAGTGCAGGAGGGAACCATCCAGGATGCTCCGATCTTTGTGCGCGGTGAAGTGGCTCATCCGGGAAAAACGGTGGCTCGTCGCTTTCCACGCGTCATCGAACTTGAAGGCGTCGATGCACCACCGAAGGAACAAAGTGGCCGCCTTCAATTTGCTCAATGGCTGACCCATCGCGAGCAACCATTCACGGCTCGTGTGATGGTGAATCGTGTGTGGCGTCATCTTTTTGGTGAAGGTCTTGTCGCCACGGTGGACAACTTCGGATTCACAGGAGAGCGGCCCAGTCATCCGGAGTTGCTCGATTATTTAGCGTTGAAATTTGTAGGGAGCGAATGGTCATTGAAGTCCATCATTCGCGAAGTGGTGCTCTCTCGCAGTTATCGTCAGTCATCAACGTATCGCGAAGAATGTTTTACCAAGGATCCGGACAATCGATTGCTCTGGCGGGCCAACAAACGCCGACTCGATGCTGAAGTGATTCGCGACTCCATGTTATTTGTATCGGGACAACTCGACACAACACGTCGCCCCGGATCGCTCGTCGCCGGATTGGGCGAACGTTCCGTGTCCCTCTTTGGTTTTGCCAAAGAAGTGCCTATAGATCTGGATGGCTGTCATTATCGCTCGGTCTATCTGCCGGTGATTCGAGATCGCATGCCGGATATTCTGGAGCTTTTTGATGCGGCTGAACCTTCGCTAGTCAGTGGTGATCGCGATGTCACGAACGTACCTTTGCAAGCGCTCTATTTGATGAACAGCCCATTCATGCAAGAGCGTTCTGTGGCTCTTGCCGAGCGGGTGATGCGAGAAGCCACCGGTACAGAAGAGCGTATTCATCATGCGTTTGCGCTGTGTTTTAATCGCCAGCCTGATGCAAAGGAATTTGCGATGGCACAGTCGTATTTTAAGGCAGCCCCAAAGAGCAGTGCGCCCACTGATGAACAAATGATATTTACCAGCTACTGTCAGTCTCTCCTTTCGACCGCAGAGTTTCGTAACATGGATTAACACCGACATGAATATCGACCCCCACTCAAGAAGGCGCGCCATGTTGGAAGGCGCTGATTTCTCTGCGTATTCAGGAACGCGGCGAGATACGTTAAAAACACTTTCCTCCGGCTTCGGCTATCTGGCCTTCGCGGCGCTGGCACAACAGGCCGCGGCAAAGTCAGACCAGGGTGCGCTTACTGCACGCGCTCCGCATTTTCCGGCACGGGCAAAACGCGTCATATTTCTCTGCATGAAAGGCGGGCCTTCGCATCTGGATTTGTTTGACTACAAACCGGAACTGATCAAGCGCTCGGGTCAGCAGGCGAATCTCGGTCGCGATACTGTTGGCGCGAAACTTCTCGGTCCTGTCAGTCCCTTTGCGCAACGCGGAAAGTCCGGATTGTGGATGTCGGATTTATATCCGCAGCTCGCTCAACACGCTGATGATCTTTGTGTTGTTAACTCCATGCAAACCGATTTACCGAATCATGCTCAAGCCTATGGGCAGATGCACACCGGTAGCTTTCAGTTTGTGCGTCCTTCCATGGGGGCATGGACGCTATATGGTCTTGGCAGTGAAAACTCGAATCTGCCCGGATTCATCACTCTAAATCCTCCTGCCGACAATGGTGGCGCACAGAATTATGGCAGTTCATTTTTACCCTCCATCTGTCAGGGTACGAGGATTGGGGGCAGTCAGCTCCCGGGATTGTTCGCCGCACTCTCCGGCAAGACGGAGGAGCCCGGCCCACCCATGAAGCATATCACGAATGATGCGGTATCGCGTGATCTTCAGCGCGCGCAGCTCGACCTCATCCGTGGACTCAACCAAAATAAACTCGCTCAAGATGTTTATCACCCTGAAATCGAGGGCGCCATCGAGTCTTTTGAACTTGCCTTCCGTATGCAAGATGAAGTGCCCAAGGTGCTCGATCTTCGATCCGAACCGGAGAGCATTCGCAAACTCTATGGCATTGGTCAGGGGAAGGATCAGTTTGCGCGCCAATGCTTGTTGGCTCGACGACTCGCCGAAGCAGGAGTGCGTTTCATTGAGATCAATGCGCCGGCGAATTGGGATCACCATAACATGCTTAAAGATTCACTGGTGAATACCTGTGGCATCACAGATCAACCCATCGCCGCACTGCTCACCGATCTCAAGGCACGCGACATGTTGAAAGACACTCTTGTGGTCTGGGCAGGTGAGTTTGGGCGGACACCGTATGCACAGAGTGGCGATGGTCGCGATCACAATCACAAAGGCTACTCCCTCTGGATGGCCGGCGGCGGCGTGAAGGGCGGCATGACTTATGGTGCGACCGATGATCTCGGATACAAAGCGGTGATCGACCCTATGCATATCCACGACTGGCATGCGACCATGTTGCATCTTCTTGGACTCGATCACACCAAGCTCACCTTCAACTACGGGGGGAGAGACTTCCGGCTTACCGAAGTTTATGGCAACGTCGCCAAAGGGGTCTTAGCGTAAGGCGTTGAAATGATTCCTGATAGTTTTGTAGGGCGAGCGCTCCGCTCGCCTCATGGAATTGAATTCCGCCGGGCGGGGCGCCCGGCCTACAAAACGTGTTTCCGTTGCTAGAAGCCTGAATGAGAGCCGGCAAGGATGCCGGCGCTCCCGGGAGTATCGCATCCCTGTTAACTTCTTGTTCCTGTATGAACTCTATGCTCACTTAGGGGCATGTCAGCCCCCCTTCGCATTCTTCATCATCGTGCCAGTGACATCAGCGTGAAGCAAAAGCTGGGGCCGTATGAGATTGAGTCGTTGATCTCGCCATCTGATGAAGCCGCAGGCACAGTTTACAGGGTGCGCATTGAACCGCATCAAAAGACGAGCGTCAGTTATCACAAGATCGCTGAGGAGTTTTACTATGTGCTGTCAGGAAGTGGCGCCGCTATTTTAAACGGCGAACCCTATGCGCTAGCAGAGGGCGATTTTCTTCGTCTCCCGCCTGGCACCACTCATGGATTTATCACCCAAGAGGAAGCGCTCGTGATGCTCGACATTCATACGCCGGGATCGCGCCCCGATCATGATGTCTATTTTGTCGGTGAAGCGCCGGATGGATTCACAGTAAAATAGAAGCGATGCCCTTGTGGCTATTTCACGATTGAACGGAAAGTATCTTAGGGTGTGACGTCATCACTTGGCACTACCAACACGGGGCAGTGAGCTCGTTTTAACACATCATCAGTTACGCTGCCGATGAGTAAATTATAGATGGTGCTATGATGGTGTGAACCGAGAATAATCAAATCGGCTTGAAACTTCTTAGTTTCCGCGAGAACTGTGTCCACGCTAACATCTACCAATTGATGAACTGTAGCGCGAACTCCAAATTTGACCAAGGAGTCGCGCATTTCCAAAAGTTGAGCGTAGTGCCTTTGCACGACTTCCGGCGATGGGGCATGCAGCATAGTCGGAGAGACGATTCCTACATCCACCACCACGCATTCTTTCGGCTCTACATGCAGGATGATCACCTGACTATCAAAAGCCTTGGCAAGCATGTGTGCCTGTTTGAGCACTTTGAAAGTGAGATCGGAGAGGTCGACAAGAGCTACAATAGTTTTCATTGGGAACAGCCTACTACTGAATCTCACCATAGGAAAGGTTGGTTTATGGTGCCGACGCAAAAAAATTGGAGACAGGCGATAATCGTTGAGGGAACCGTATGTCGAACTCACGCTGAGTGTTTTTGAAGTCGCCGCAACGATGAAAAGATCTGTCATGAATGCTTAAAATGGAAACTTATGAGCGTAATCATTCCGCACTATGAAACTCATATTAAGATTTCTCCAATTCAGCGTTTTGGCGTTTGCCACGCATCTGCCTGTAGACGCTGCTGATACGGACTATCTGGGTTGGTCGATGGTAAGTCCGCGTGACGAGATTCGGCCGAAGTTTTCCAGTGATCCCAGGGGAAATGAGCAGGGTGCTAGAAGCTTGGTCATCACGCACGATCAACGGGAGGGGTTGGATGGATGGTTTCAAAAGTCGTTCACAGTGAACGGGGGTGACTTTTATCGCTTTCAAGTGATGCGTAAAACCAACAACGTAGCCATGCCACGTCGCAGTTGCTTGGTTCGCATTTCATGGCAAAACGAAGCCGGCAACATGGTCCACGACGATGCTCCTCCGGAACACGCCGATACAAAACTGCCCATTCCTAGCGCCGAACCTGAGTATCCAACGGATGGTGTAACTGATGCGCAAGGGTGGACTGTTGTCGGCGGCATATACAAAAGCCCCGCCAAGGCGACACGCGCAATCATCGAGCTGCATCTGCAATGGGCTCCTAGTGGATCTGTAGAATGGAGTGGAGCAGAGTTTGCAAAGACAAATCCTCCGATTGATCGCAAAGTGCGACTGGCCACTATTCACTACAAACCCACGGGAAAATCGCCACGAGAGAACTGTGAAGAATATGCTGCGCTTATTGCTGAAGCGGCAAAAAGGAAGGCTGATATCGTCGTGCTCGGCGAAACTGTGCCATCTGTCGGAGTGAAGTTGAACTTGGAGGAAACTGCCGAAAAAATTCCAGGCCCCGCGACCGAGTATTTTGCTCAGCTTGCGAAACAGCATCATACGCACATTGTGTTCAGCCTTTATGAACGGGACGCTCATCTCATTTACAATACCGCGGTACTACTGGGTCCGGAGGGCAATCTGATTGGCAAGTATCGTAAAGTATGTCTGCCACCTGGCGAGGCCGCTAAAGGCATTGCGCCAGGTAAAGACTATCCGGTATTCGACACTGCATTTGGCAAAGTTGGGATGATGGTCTGCTATGACGGCTTCTTCCCGGAGGTTGCTCGTGAGCTAACGAAGCGTGGCGCGGAAATTATCGCTTGGCCCGTTTATGGTTGCAATCCTTTGCTGGCACAGGCTCGCGCATGTGAAAATCATGTCTATCTTGTCAGCAGTGCATTCATGGAGCCGAAACAAGGATGGATGATCTCTGCGATTTTTGATCACGGCGGGAAGCCAATAGCGCAGGCTGAGAAATGGGGTGATGTGGTCATCGCCGAGGTCAGCTTGAATAAGCCCTATCACGGTCCCTACAATCTCGGGGACTTTCGCTCCATGGTTTCCCGTCATCGCCCGCCAGTGCTTGGTGAAATCACTCCCGACCCCAAATGACACACATTCTACCGCCGAGTAGCTGTAGAACTTCGCGTGCTTCAAAATTTTACCGCTGTCTCTTATTCGCAGCGTGAACGATCTGAGTTTGCATCATTCAACATACCCCACATCCTTCGTAACAGCATCGATGAATCATCTTGCTGATGCGTGCTTACGATGGCATCAGACAAAACGTGATGGACAAACAATCGAAAAAATCTAAAGGCAGCTTTCCTAAAACTGTGTTGTTCACCGTTTTTGTATTGTCCGGTGTTTCCGCTTTGATTTATCAAATGGTCTGGCAGCGCGCGTTGCTCACCATTTATGGAAGCAATGTGGAATCCGTGGCGATGGTGGTGATGGCGTTTCTCACAGGTTTGGGCATCGGTAGTCTCGTCGGAGGATCCATTTCAAAGTTCACGCGCTGGCCGCTGGTGGTGATATTTGCCGTGATCGAGCTTGGCATCGGCGGCTACGGTCTTATTTCATTGTGGTTGTTTCACTGGTTTGGGGCGCTAACCGAAAATCTGGACACATGGCTCATCGGTGTGTTGGCGTTCGTCCTTATTTTTGTGCCAACTTTACTTATGGGATCAACGTTGCCATTACTTGTCGCGCATCAGGTGCGGACAATTAAGCATGTGGGCGGGGCGGTGAGCAGGCTATATTTTGTCAACACACTCGGTGGCGCACTGGGTGCATTTCTTTCGGTCTATGTGGTGCTCGGCACTCTCGGTATGAACGGCGCGGTGAATCTGGCCGCAGGACTGAATGCAACAGTTGCTTTCGTCGTGCTGGTGACATGGATAATCTTGAGAGGGAGAGAGTCATGAAGGAGCGATTAAAATTTCGAACCGCGTTGATCTGGTCCGCTCTCTCCGGATTTCTGGCACTGGCGTGGGAGATCGTCTGGAGTCGACTCTATAACTTTGCATCAGAATCTCGAGCCGAGGCGTTTGGGGCGATGCTTGGTAGCTATCTGCTTGGTCTTGCTGCGGGTTCGTTACTCAGCATGCGCTGGCATGATGCACCTGATGCATCGCGAACGACGGTTGCCCGATGGATCGCGATGGCGAACATAGTGGCGTTTCTCGTGTGCCCGCTCGCTTCGTGGATGGTGCTGAAGGTCTCCTGGTTTTGGACTCTTCCATTAGTGATGATCTGCGGCGGGTTACTCGGGCTTATTTTTCCACTCGTTTGTCACTGGGCGATTCCGCCGGATGAAAAATCGGGCGAGCGACTCTCGCAACTCTACGTCGCCAACATTATCGGGTCTGGATTCGGAAGCCTGTTCACTGGTTTTGGTTTGATGGAATGGATGAGTGCAGCCTCGATTTCTGCGTTGCTGCTCGGAGTGGCATGGCTTTGGGCGGAGTCACTGGCATCATGGCGGATGAAGGCCGGGTTACGACTGGCCATGCTGCTGTGCATGCTGATGACGCCCATCTTATTCTCAGGTTTCTATGAGCGGCTGCAATACAGGACGGCCTATCAACTTGGCATGAAGTTTGAGAGAGTTATAGAGAGTCGGCACGGCGTCATCTCGGTGGATACAAGCAAGGCGATTTATGGCAACGGTGCCTACGACGGCGTGATCAGCACATCATTGGCGAAGAAGCCGTGGTTGGTCAGACCATTCCTGCTTTCCGCATTGCATGAGAAACCGGAAGAGATTCTTGAGATCGGTGTTTCCTCCGGTGCATGGACCCGCATTTTGGCAAGTCATCCACAGGTAAAAAAAGTGACCGCTATCGAGATCAGCGCGGGCTATCTCGATGTGGTGCGTTTTTATCCTGAGGTTTCCTCCATTCTCACTGATCCTAAGATTGAGATTATTGTCGATGACGGTCGCCGGTGGCTGCGGAAGCATCCAAATCGTAAGTTCGACGTCATTATGATGAACACCTCAATTCATTGGCGCGAATTTGCCACGGCCGTGCTCTCGAAGGAGGTTCTCGAGTTAGTCAAAGCCCATCTCAATCCTGACGGCATTGTCATGTGGAACTGCACCGGCTCGGGGCGCGCCGCGCGCACCGGGATGGAAGTGTTTCCCCACACGATGCTAGCCATCAACAACTGCATTGGCAGCCTTCAGCCCTTGAAGTTGGATAAGGAGAGATGGCGGCGCGTTCTCGAAGTCTATCACATTGATGGGGTGCCAGTGTTTGACCTCACCACCGATGAAGGGAAAAAGCAACTGGAG
>VFKY01000270.1 GCA_009885275.1 Verrucomicrobiota bacterium
AGCGCGCATCCGGAACGTATGCTTAAAATCACCGTCACTGTCCTGCTTGATGGACCATTTGCGGAGCAAATAGGTAATCCCAATGAGGAAGGCAAAATAGAACACGGCGCGAAGTGTCCAGAACCCAATATTAAGATATCCAAATTTTTCCACCAGAAGATGCACATGTGGATCTGTAGCCACCATATGATGCAAGCCTTCTTTAACTGATTCCCCGTGATGAGCGGCTTCGCGATGAATTGCCATCCATTCCCAAAGACTATTTTGCACCTTGGGAATACAAATAAACGGAAGCGCAAAAACTAACATCCATTTGATATTTCCGGCCAAGTTTTCAAACATCCGACGCACCGCAACACTCCAACCAGAGTTGGAAATATGCTGGAGCATCGTCCAAAATATTCCACCGTTGGTAATCGTAAAGTAGAAGAAAAAGGCAAAGAGCCAACTGTACGCGAATTCCTTTTGTCTTTGTTCTCCAAAGAAACCAAGGAGATAGCAAGCTGACACCGCTAGTCCAATGAGGCCTGTAACCAACATTGCTCCGTTAAGCTTACTGACCTTTGCAAGATCGAGGCGTTCCCCATCGCGAGGAAGGTCGTCTAGTGTGATGGAATGAGCGCTCATGCTTAAAATCGTTATTTGGCGGGGTTCTTCGCGGCGTATTGAATGGCACGGATATAAGCGACAATCGCCCAGCGGTCAGACACCGTGATGTTAGCTCCGTAGCCACCCATCTGGTTCCAACCATTGGTGATCGTGTCATAAATTTTTCCGTCAGGACGATAAGCAGGGTTGGCGGCATCATCAAAACCAGGCCCAGTCAGATCTGTCGGCAAAACCACTGAGTATTTCGTGAAAACACCCTTACCATTACCCGCAGCACCGTGGCATATGGCGCAACTGATATTAAACCGTTCTTGTCCACGCTTAAGGAGCATTGGCGTCACCTTGATTTCAGGAGGAAAACCATCTCCATAAAAGTCACCCATTTTACCTGTGTAGTAATATCCAGTGCTGCGACTAAACTCGACCAATTGCGGTTCAAGACCTTCACTCGCCGGCTTCGAGGGCATCTGATATCCAATCGGATTTGTGCCAGCAATGGGAAGACGCATCGACACACCATTGCTAAAAAAATCACTGGAAACCTGCGCTTTCACCTTGGCTTGCTTATCCATGTCTGGAAAAACTTGAATGGGCGGCAACTCAGACTTGCCACCACGGAATCCGGCGAAGCTCACAACAGCGACAATAATGAATAGGGAACTGAGAAAAAAGTATTTCATGGACAGTCGCGATTACAATTCGTCCTCAACGAGTTCAATGTTTTTGCCACCCACACTCTCGAGAAGCGCTTTGGTTTCAGCTTGATGAAATTTTGGATCGCGCGCTTCAATACAGATAAAGAATCCGTCATCCGAAAACTTCTTAAATTGCTTTGAAGCAAATATAGGATGATTCCAGCGAGGCAATCCCATCAGCGCAAAACAACCAAAGAGCACCGTGAAAGCGGAGAGCAAAATCGTCAACTCAAACATGATTGGGAAGAATGCGGAAGTCGTGTAAATGTTAGCCGGTTTGGCCTGCACTACCGTCGGGTATAACATTACTTGAGTGATGTATGCCAAACCAAATGCTGTCGCGGTTCCTGCGGCTCCTCCAAAAAATACAAACCAAGGTAGAATCGAGCGCTTCACTCCCATCGCCTCATTAAGTCCGTGAACTGGAAATGGGGTGTGCACATCCCAGCGCTGCATGCCAGCGTCCCGAATCTTTTCAGAAGCATGGTAAACTTCACTGGCGCTTTTAAATTCCGCCAGGTAGCCGTGGACTCGTTTGAGGGTTGTTCGTGCCATGATGATGTTTCTCGACAATCAATGATCAAATTTTAACCGTGCCAGCTTCAATCTCCAGTTCATGAACACCTTTCTCATGGTGATCATCATGATGAGGATTGCTCTCAGGCAAGACCCCCTTCACTTCTGCGATCGCAATGACCGGAAGGAAGCGAAGGAATAAAAGAAAGTTCATGAGGAAAAAGCCGAATGTTCCAATGAACGTGGCCTTATCAACCCATGTCGCTTGAAACACGCGCCAAGATCCCGGCATGTAGTGTCGCTCTAGCGTGGTGACAATGATGACATAACGTTCAAACCACATGCCAGCATTCACACACATACAAACGAGCATGACACAGAAGAGATTCTTCCTGGCCCACTTAAACCAGAACAACTGGGGCGAGAAGACGTTAAAAGCGAACATGCAATAGTAATACCCTACCGATGGACCATGAAGACTGCGCAACTGGAACGTCTGGAGTTCATAGGGATTCGCACTGTAGTATGCGATGAAGAATTCCATGCAGTAGGCATATCCAACAATCGTGCCCGTAAGCAGGATAATCTTGGCCATGTTGTCGATATGCTTCGGCGTAATCAAGTCATGCAATCCGTAGATGGCACGGACAGGGATCATCAAGGTAAGCACCATGGCGAAGCCACCGAAAATTGCGCCCGCCACGAAATAGGGCGGAAAGATCGTCGTGTGCCAACCAGGAACAACGGAGGTGGCGAAGTCAAAAGAAACGACGGAGTGCACCGAAAGCACAAGTGGCGTAGAAAGGGCTGCTAATAGTAGGTAAGCCATTTCGTAGTGATTCCACTGACGATTACCGCCCCGCCATCCAAGGGCAAAAAAACCATAGAGAGTCTTCTTTAGGCCCGGCTTGCAGCGATCCCGCAGCGTCGCAAGATCAGGCACAAGGCCAATAAACCAAAATAGAACCGAAACCGTAAAGTAAGTCGATACCGCAAATACATCCCAAAGCAGGGGTGATTTAAAGTTTTGCCAAACCGCATTGGCATTAGGAACTGGAGCCAAGAACCAGACCATCCATACCCGGCCCACGTGAAAAGCTGGGAATAATCCGGCACACATAACCGCAAAGAGAGTCATCGCTTCGGAAGCACGATTAACTGCGGTTCGCCACTTCTGCCGAGTAAGAAAGAGAATGGCCGAAATCAAAGTTCCAGCATGCCCAATACCAATCCAGAAAACAAAGTTCGTAATATCCCAAGCCCAAGCTACAGGCTGCTTCTGTCCCCAAACACCAACGCCGGTTGAGATAAGGTACACAAAGCAAAACACCATCATGCCAGTGAGAAGCACTGAAGGAACAAACAACCACCACCAAATGCTAGGTTGGCGGTTTTCCACAATGCCACATATGCGGTTGGTGATCCAACTGTAACTACGATTGTTCAGTACCAAAGGCTCGCGATCGAGGATGCGAGGCTTGCTACTGGGAGCGATGACTGTTTCAGTGTGCGCCATGACTTTTTAGAATGCGTTTAAGCGACTGCTGGCCTCACCGGTCTTGACCGTGCGATCATCCGGCATTTTTGGGTTCACATTACGAATGCGGGCGAGGTAACTCGTGCGCGGTTCGGTTCCGATATATTTCAATACTTGATAATTGCGAGGGCTGGCTTTCCAACTGTTGATCGTGCTCTTATCGTTGGCTAAATCACCAAACATAATAGCTTCAGACGGACACGATGCCTGACATGCAGTCTTCACTCCATCAGCAAGCACCCGAAGCTTACTGGCATCATCTCTGGCAACGCGACGCTGATTGATCTTCGCCTCTTCAATGCGCTGCACACAATAGGTGCATTTTTCAATCACCCCGCGCATACGCACGGTGACATTTGGGTTCTTCTGCAGTTGAACCACTTCCTGTGGTTTCTTTTCACCGAGAGGGCCGGCATAAAGATTGTTCATCGAAACCCCTGCCACTTCTGTGTCGATAAGAGGATTGCGCTTGTTGTAATCAAAGAAATTGAAACGACGAGCTGTATATGGGCAATTGTTTGCGCAGTAACGAGTGCCAATACAACGGTTGTAGGCCATCGAATTCAAGCCTTCTTCGGTATGAACCGTAGCGTTGACCGGACAAACCGCTTCACAGGGAGCTGACTCACACTGTTGGCAGGCCACTGGCTGATTCACCATTTCAGGATTATCCAAATCATCAAAGGATGGGCTATCTGCAACACCGTCTGGAGTGGAGAAATAGCGATCCATGCGGATCCACTGCATCACACGCCCCTTGGCCACCTGATCTTTACCGACCACCGCAATGTTGTTTTCGCTTTGGCAGGCAACAATACAGGCAGAACATCCGATACACTTCGAGAGGTCGATGACCATGCCCCACTGATGCTCGTTCTCGTAGTCAAAGCCTGTAGGATTCTCTGCTGATTTCTTTCCAGTCCGACCCTTGTATAAAGATAATACCGGTGGGGCATGAGAATCCATCCCCTCAGTCAAAGCAAAATCAGGCTTCAGATCAAAGCGCTCCTTCGTGCCTTCACGAACCTGTGCGCGACCTTCCATCGTGTAATTTTCTTGCGTGATCGCGAGAAGATAAGTGCCCTCTGCCTTTTCAATCTTGGCGTCCGCGAGCATAAGCTCACCTATATCTGAACGTAATGCGTAAGCATCAAACCCCCTCAAATTACCAACATCACTGGTCACGGTCTGCCCGTATCCTAAAGGAATGGTTACAGAATCAGACGCATGTCCCGGACAGGCAATAGCTGGAATAACAAGCGGTTCCTTACCAGCAAGTGTGACCTTGATTTTATCTCCATCCGCTTTCAGCCCAAGCTCATTGAACTGCCGAGGATTTAGCCAAGCAGCATTGTCCCAAGTAAGCTTGGTGATCGGATCTGGGGCTTCCTGTAACCAAGCGTTATCAATGTAACGCCCATCCAAAACACTTGAATCTGCCGTCAAGACTACCTCAAATACACCCTTACTCGGAGGAGATAACTTGATTGCCTTAGCCACTAAAGTCTGCACGAGAGCGGCGTCAACAGTACCCGTAGCCGGTTCATACGCTGTCCCGGGAAGGAAGCCATCGCGTAAAGCTAAATTCCACTTCTCCTCATCCCAGCCCCCAGCGATTTTTGTAAATGTCTGCTTCACCAACTCATAAGACGGATCAGACAAAACCGGAAGCGGCGCAGCAGGCGCAACTGCCGCAGCAGGTGGTGCCTTTGGATCCACAGGTGCTACAGCAACTTTAATTTCTATGGGCCCAAGTTGCTTGCGACTCAGTAACGCAAGCAATAAATCGTTTTCAGAAACCCCACCAAAGAGCGGCTGAATCATTGGCTGGACAATGGAATAAGCTCCGAGAGAAGTCCGGGCATCACCCCATGATTCAAGATAATGCGCAGCAGGCACAACCCATGTCGATTGCCGGCTTGTATGATTTTGGCGCATGGCAAGTGTCACCGAAACGGCGCCGCTTTCTTTTAAAGCCTCAGCAAAACCAGGGGCATCATAAATCGGATCCGTCTCAGCAAGCACGAAGAGTTGCTTGACTTTTTTAGCCTTAAGGTCAGCCACCAGCTCCGTGATTTCACCCGTGACCGGAGAATCAACTTTCAAAACAAGTACTGTTGAACCAATGGCGCCAAGCGCTTGGTTAATTGCCAAGACAAGCGCATGAACCGCTTCCGAATGTCTAGCGCCAGCCAAAACAAGAGATTTTCCTTTGCTTCCAAACAAATCAGCCGCCGCGGGTGCAATCCATTTACGGAGCTTATCGTCTGCCGCTGCCGCAAGCGAAGCCGCCATCTGCTGCAATGCAGAATCGCCAACCAACTTGCCTACCTCTTCAGCCAAAACTGCGGCCGCCACCGGAATCAGACTAGCTGCAATGGGCTTGCGATGGTCAGCGATACCGCCGGTGAGCGTATAACGGTTTTCCAAAATATAGAGCCGATTCATTTCGTCAGAACCCTTCTCAGGCGCTCGACGTTTCATGAAATCCCTAACACCAGACTCAGATGCAGCGTCAACTCCCACGAAGTCACAATCCAACGAGAACACTCGGTCCGCTGCTGAATATTTTGGCAGAAGCTTCACGCCATCTCCCAATATCGCTTTTACCGCAGAAGCCTCACCCTTTGATTGAATGGGAGCGTAGCTATAAAGACTTGCCTTGGGATAAGCTTTAAGTAAATCATTCAACAATGCCGCGCGACTTGGAGACGTCCCAGGGCTCACAAGTATGGCAAGACCAGCGCCAGCTTCTTTAGCCCAACTCTTCTCGTTCCAGCCACGTAATTCTTTCTGAAAAGCACTCCAAGAAACTGAATCCCCTTTGCGCGAAACTTCTTTGACGCGGTCAGGATTATAGAGATCAAGTACAGAGGCTTGGGCAAATATATCTAACCCGCCACCAGAAGCATGCAAAGGATTACCCTGTAGATGAGTTGGCCGACCTTCAAATGTTGTCACCACCATGGGCGTTGCCCCCCATGGACGAGGCATGGCAGTTGCATAAAGCAATGCCTTGCCCGGTATCACCCATTCCACATGCTTTGTGAAAGGAAGAATTTTTTCAAGCGGACGCCGGCAACTGGCCAGTCCAGCCATTGCAGCCACGCCGCCCATGACTTTCATGAAGTCACGACGTGAATTCTCGCGGCTTTCACCATCCATACCACTCAGCGCAGGATCAAATTCTCGCCCAAGCTTCTCGGCAAATTCAGGCGTTTTAGAATACTCGCCAAGACTACGCCAGTAGCGACGCTCAGTCTTCACTTCGGGATGGTGCCAAATACGTTTCATGCTGGAATCAACGGAAAAAATTATCGGTGACAGGCGGAGCAATCTTCAGTTGCGTGAATTTTCCAGTTCGCCTTCAGTTGCTTACCAACCTCAAGCTGCGTCACCTTCGGACCATAAGTATTTTTAGCCAACTCCACCAAGGCTTCGAGATTCGCTACATTTTTGTTCGGCTTACTACTGGAAATTTCCTCACCCAAACTCTGCAAAGACGCCCCTCTGGTCATGAGGTTTCTATAAAATTCTTCGCGCGAGAGTTGCTCTGGCTTGTAGTTTAAATTGGTAATTTGATCAAGGGGACGCAAATTGTTCTCAGGATTTCGGTGACAGTCCAAGCACCACCCCATACTTTGCGACTCGGCCTGCTTGACCACTTCCATTTCGTTGACTTGTCCGTGACAACTAACACAAGAAACACCGCGATTCACATGAACGCTGTGGTTAAAATAAACATAGTCTGGAGCCTTGTGAACCTTTGTCCATTTGATGGGTTCCCCAGACACATTAGCCTCACGCACAAGCGCTAACTTTGCGCTTTCTTTCTTTATTTGTCCGCGATCAGGACCGTGACAATTATAACAAGTTTGATTGGTCGGCACATTGGAGTGACCTGCAACTTCGACAAATGAGTGACAATACCGACAATCTAAACCTATTTCCCCAACATGCATTTTATGAGAAAATGGAACCGGTTGCGTCGGTTCATACCCAACACGCGTATATTTTGGCGTAAAATAATAATTAGCGGCTGCGACCACTCCCACGACCGTGAAGCCGAGACAGATCGCAATTTTCAGTGGCACCCAATTGGTCCAGCGAGGAAAATAATTGCCCATAAAATATTAGTAAGTCATAGAGCTTGTGAAATATTTCACAAGCGAGTGCCACTTTAGGATTGCGCGAGAAAGTTTGCAAGTGAGGAAATGAAAGTTTTTGAACCTCCCTCTTCACCCAAGCCAACTGACCCGATTTTGACCAATAAATTGCGTAAATCTTCCCTGCAATACCTGAAAGTAGGCACCTTGTGCTCCGATCCACCTGTCTAGGAATCCATTGAGCACAACAGTCACCCGAAACCTTAACATGTCGCCTATCCCACAGGTAATAGGCTTCAGCGCATGTCTATGGCCATTTCCGCACTTATTTTATCGGCGAAAAATCAACTGCTTGCATGTAGAGCGATCTCACCCCGTTCGGTTCCGGTAAGGTGAGTGGTCCATTTTTTTCACTCGCAGCTTTAGCTTCCAGCCAATCCGGGTCGGCGCGGAATTCGTCAAAAGCCTTGAGCCCCGCCTCTTTGCTCGGATGCGCCAAAATGTAAATAAGGGTAGTTCCAGCGCCTTTGTCTGCATCCGTTGGCGTCCAGTAGGCAATATGAGTCATGCCATGCTTGGTAAATATTGCCATCGTTTGACTCTTGAAGCGTTTATGCAGCGCGTCCAGCTTACCGTCAGGGGTTTTATAAGTACGCAACTCAAAAACACGAGGAGAAGCCCCTGGCCCCAGTTTCACCGCTGGTGAGTAATCTGTGGCATCCATGAAGATTGACTCCGGTGCCCTTGCAAGAATTTTTCCGCCCGACTCACTGGCTTTTCTCGCTACCTGCCATTCAGGGTCAGCTTGAAAGGTTTTCCATGACTCCTTGGCTGCCTCACGACTCTTGTGCGATATGATGTAAATAAGGGTGTTTTCAGAGCCATTCTCCGCCCCTACCGGCACCCAATATCCTATGTTGGTGATACCATGCTTTTCAAAAAGCTTGCAAGAGTGCTCGCGAAAACGCTTCAAAAGATCGGGTAATTTACCTTCATTGGTAGTGTAGATACGCAACTCATAAACAGACGAGTCTGCCGCTTGAGTTGCGGTAAAAGTAAAGCCCACCATCAGGGCAAACAAAACAAACGTGAAGCGAAACAGGGTTTTCATATGTAATTATAATGCTTGAACTTACTTGGTGGGGTTCCGTTGCTGAAAGAGCCACTGCCAGACTTCAGGATTTTCATAAGTCTGCGTCCATGAATCATGCGCTACTCTGGGATAGATCGTCAACTGAGAATGTCCGCCAACTTTCAAAACATCATGAACATTCAACGTGCGGATTCATCAAGTCTTGCATTCGAGAATCAAGGCTTAGAAGCCAGGTGACGGACGCCATCCAGCGCTTCTTTGATCAAAAGCTTATCCATTTCATGGACTTCAAAATTACAGCCAATCTCTGGCACCAATGTGACAGAAAGTTCTCCGCCCAAGTGTTCGCGAAACTCATCAAGCCCAGCAAGAATGATCAATTCTCCTTTGTCATTTCGCTCGTCTAAGTGCGGTGTATGAATGGCAAATCCCACGCTCCTTATCAAATGAATGATGCGCATGGCTGTCGCTTCATCCAAGATCCCCGCTTTCACAGAATAGAGTAAGTCCACCGCCATACCGATGGCGACCGCTTCTCCGTGCTCGATTTTAAAATGCGAAACCTGCTCCAACTTGTGGGCGATCCAATGACCAAAGTCGAGCGGGCGAGCGGAGCCGTTCTCAAAGGGATCACCGCTAGTAGCAATGTGCTCCACATGGATTTCCGCGCTGCGCCGAACCGCATACTCGACAGCTTCTGATTTCAGTTGCGCGAGATCATCCAGATGGTCTTCCAACCAATAATAAAATGCCGCATCACGAATCAATGCGACCTTGATCGCCTCAATCAGACCACAGCGCTTTTGCCTTACTGGCAGTGTATCCAGAAAAGCAAAATCATTCACAATGGCGAAAGGCACAGAGAAACTGCCTACCCAGTTCTTTTTGCCAAAATAGTTCACTCCATTTTTAACTCCTACTCCACCATCGCCCTGGCTCAATGTGGTGGTAGGAAAACGCACCTGACGAACCCCCCGATGAGCGGTGGAGGCAGCAAAACACACCAAATCCAAAACGGCACCGCCGCCAATGACAAACACATAGGAATGACGATCCACACTCGCCTTGTTAATCGCCTCCCAGCATTGTTCCACCAGCGCGAAATCATTTTTGCAAGACTCACCACCAATGACAACCATGGGCACTCCAGCCAGCTTCATCACATCGGAATGAGCGGCGACATAATCCTCTAGCGCCAAAATCAGGTGAGGATTCGTATCCGCCACCTGACGGTCAATGAATGCAAACACCTTTGAAATGCGATGGGCACTTCTTGCGGAATCGATCAATTCACGCAGACAAAGATTGGCCACATCAAAAACCTGCCGCGTGAACATTACACGTTGGGCATATTCTATTTGGAATTTTCTCTCTAACATTCAGTCCATCTTTCCCAGTAAATTTAAAAATAATGCAAACGCTTCATGTCGCAGCAATCTTACGTTGCGCCCAAAGAAGTAAGGGCACAACCATCAATAATAATACGCCTACAATTATCTGCACAGACGCAACTGCGAGAGCGTCAACCAGAGGAATGGAAGCTAACAAAAGACCCACGGCTTTTCCTGTCCACTTTGGATTCATTCGCATCCAATAAAGAGCAAGAATGGCAACCGCAGAGAGGTCTGCCGCAAAGATCACAGGAATCCATTCTCGGTGCCAGCCTCCATACCAAATTCCAATAATAACAGGGGCAAACAATCCCGTGCATCCTATGACCATTTGCGCAATTTTTCTTAATTGTGCGATCTCTTCTGATGTTTGATCGGACCTGGGTTCACGACGCGCCACCAAACTTAATCCCACAATATAACCACCAAGTGCCATTGCCTTCATGATCACCTCATGATGCTCCCCCCATGACAGACTTCCTGTCACAGCGGAAGCCGCCGATAAATAAAGTAAAGTGCGACATGATCCCATCACTAGCACCGAGCCCTCCCATTGCTTGTGATACAGATTATAGGCTACGATTGCTCCCATCATGGCTGCAGTGAGCCATATACAAGCTCCCGCACCCCAAACAAACATCGCACCACCGATCACCATCATTCCCGTAGCTACAGCCCAAGCCAATATTAGTGACACTCGACCGGAGGGAATAGGGCGCTCCTGGCGATGCACACGATCAAACCTCACATCTGCGGCATCATTCAAAATCATCCCGCCTGTGTAAAGCAAGGAACCACCGGCAAGCAGCCACGCCAGCGATGCCCATTCCCATTTACCAAAGGCAAGCAACCATCCGACAAGAACATTCGTCCACACCGTAGGCAGATTGGATATACGGGCCAGTTCAAGCCATGCATGCAAAGTCTTCATATAGATCAAAGCACTCTAAGGGGGAAATATTTGGCAATGGCATCGAAGTCACGATCATGGTGCACGAGATATACATCATGTGCATTCGCAGTGGCAGCAATGATACAATCTATTGTGCTCCGTATGGCGACGCCTTTCACCCGTAATTCTCGATAAATATGCGCCGCATGTTGATACACTGCGCGGCTTGTTTCGAGGTAATCAAAGCTCTGCATGATGCCCTTTAACTTCCGGTATTGATCATCTTGGCGCAGACCTTGTAGAACCTCAGTAAGCACAGGGCCACAGATACAGATATCCTCCTCCATGGTAATCAAGTTCCGTAGCTTGATGGATGCCGGGGTGCCGTCCGAGCGAAAATAAGCAATCCACGCGCTGCTGTCAGGTAGAATTCTCACAGCGCGCGGGTTTGACGAATGGAATCAAGATCGCCTTCCCAGACGATGTGGCCTTGTAACTTGAGCAACTCCTTCTGGCGAGCCCGACGCACCACTTCCCTCAAGGCGTAATGCACAACCCCGCTCTTGGTCTTGATGCCGGTGATGGCCTGAGCTTCCGCAACCAAGGACTCTTCCATGATGATGTTGGTACGAACACTCTCCGTCTCAACTGCCTTTGCAGCATCTTGATAGATCATTGATGCTTTTTTCATTTTCATACACCTATAAATACACTTTTATGTGTATGCCTCAAGTTTTTTCCGCTTCTCTAAGCCAGCCCCCGTTTCCGCATCTCGGCCAGCGTCCAGTCATATTCCTGAACCAACTGATCCACCACATCGCCACTGCGCAACTCAGCAGGCAGTACCTCCCAAGTGTACGTTTCCATCTCTAGATGCTGACAAGCCGTGGGATTCTTCGCCAACCAGTCGAGCGCTCCAAGCAAATGGTCTTTCGTATCTTCAAATCCTTCGGTTGGCTGCGCATGAAGCGGCACATGAAAATGCACCCGCCACTCATCACCGACCTCGTTCGGTCTCGCTGCCGCCATTTCCAGAGCATTGGGCAGATCACGAAAACGACGCAACGGCGCATCCCCTTCACGCATGATGACTTGGTGGAAATAGACTGGCTCATCAAAGCTCTTTAGGCGTTCCAAATTCTCTTTGGTAGGTTTCAGTTTGAGCGCAGAACTGAGATGCAGCTTGCTCAAACGAATGCCAGCACGGTGAATACGCTCCAGTGCATCCTGTGGTTCTTCATACTCAATGGCGAGATGGCAGCAGTCATAGTTGAGCCCCACGCGCTTAAAAAATATCTTATCCTGCGGGTAACGATCCATATAGAGCGCGAAAAATTTTAGCGTTTCACCACTGGTTTCAAACAAGCCCAGAGGTTCCGGCTCCAGCCCCAAGTGTAAATCATGTCCGGTGGATGCTGACAAACGCTCAATGTGCTCACTGCATAGCTTCAGATTAACAAAAATCGCCTCCAACTCTTCGGCACCAATACCAAACTCTTTATGCGACCCCGGCAGGGTGCTGACGCTTCCACTCATGCCCTTGGGTAAAAGCTGTGCCAGAATATCGAACAGCAAATTCGTATATTCCAAACGCTCTTTCGTCGTCCAATCAGGTTTGAAAACCTGCTCCTTCACTCTCGTGCCGTGGAAATCACCATAGGGGAAGCCATTGATCGTAAACACATAGCAATGGTTTATTTCAAGCCACTCTTGGAACTCAGCCATTTGGCAGGGCTGCGCTAATTCCTTGGCGGCGACTGCGCTCAAGCGAAGCCCAATACCATAAGGCTTATCCTTGGCAACACGCTCACGGACCCGGAGTGTGTAGTCGCGCAAGCCCTCCCACGTCTCCACCCAAGTCTCTCCCCGATGGATGTTAGTGCAGTAACCGAGATGAATATCATGTGGAAGTTGCATGTCCCGCAATGTAGAGCATTTGCACGTCTCGCAACGCAAAGTATGCGCAAAGATAGGTTTCTGACAAAGCCGTTAACTCCTTGGCCCTGATTCTGCTTTACTCTTCCCTCTCCAACAAACACTCTCTCAACACATGCTTTTCAACAGCTATAACAAAGGTGATTTCTACGATGAAATGTTCGCCGAGGACGGTTCCGTGCGGCCTCACTACCGCAAAACATTGGAGCGACTCAATCGACTGGAAAAAAATGAATACCTCCAAAAGCAAACGGCTGTCGATCTCGCCTTCATGCGCGGTGGAGTAACGTTCACCGTCTATAACGATAACCAGGGGACAGAACGTATTTTCCCATTTGATCTCGTTCCTCGCATCATCCCCAATCATGAATGGCAAGTCATTGAGAAAGGCCTGATCCAGCGCTTAACGGCACTAAACATGTTTCTTCATGACATTTATCATGATCAGAAAATTCTCAAGGATCGCATCATCCCGCCTCATTATATACTCGGAGCCAAACATTTTCGACGTGAGTTCATGGGCTGCAATGTCGCTAAAGACATCTACGTCCACATCTGTGGCTCTGATTTGATTCGGGATCGAGATGGCCAATATTTAGTCTTGGAAGACAATCTTCGTTGCCCCTCCGGTGCCAGTTACATGTTGGAGAATCGTGCCGCACTCAAGCGCGCTTTCCCTCGCTTTTTTCAATCCTCCCAAGTTGAAAAGGTAGACACCTACCCTCAGGAGCTACTCAAGGTACTTCGTTATGTTTCCCCCGTTAATGTCCGCACTGATCAACCAAACGTCGTCCTCCTGACGCCGGGAGTCTATAACAGCGCTTACTTTGAACATGCCTTCCTTGCGCGTCAAATGGGCATACCGATTGTTGAAGGCCGAGACCTCATTGTCCGCGATGCCAAAGTTTACATGCGTACCACTGAAGGCTTGATGCCTGTCGACGTCATCTACCGCCGCATTGATGATGACTTCCTCGATCCCTCCGTGTTCCGCCCCGACTCACTGCTCGGCGTGCCCGGACTCGTGAACGCCTATCGCTCAGGCAACGTTAGTCTCGCCAACAGTATCGGCACCGGCATTGCGGATGATAAGGTTGTCTACTATTTTGTGCCCCGCATGATTAAATATTATCTTGGTGAGGATCCCATCCTGCCAAATGTCGAAACCTTTCTTGCCAGTGAAACACAGGATCGCGTTTACATGCTTGAGAACCTTGAAAAACTGGTCGTTAAATCCGCGAACGAAGCCGGTGGTTACGGAATGTTAATGGGACCATGGGCCTCTAAAGAAGAAATTGAAGAGTTCCGCAAAAACATCATCGCAAATCCAAGGAACTTCGTGGGTCAACCCCCCATCTCTCTCTCTCGCCACCCCACTTGGAGCGAGGAAGGCTTTGACGGTCGGCATGTTGATCTAAGACCCTATATCCTCTACGGAGATAAAATTACCGTGACCCCCGGAGGACTGACACGGGTGGCGCTCCGCAAAGGATCTCTCGTCGTAAATTCATCTCAAGGGGGAGGCTCTAAGGACACTTGGGTACTCCACGGTGACGAATAATCATGGCCAGCTAACTTTTTCACGCCTCACCTTTCTTCTTTCGATGTCCACACTTCCCCAAATGCCTTTCATTGAGCGACGCGGTTCTGATTTCATGCTTTCCCGCGTTGCCAATTCTCTCTATTGGATGAGCCGTTATATTGAACGCGCCGAAAATATAGCGCGACTCCTTGATGTGAATCTTCAATTGATGCTCGATTTCGTTGATCTGGACGACCAACAACTAAAGGAGCATTGGCTACCTATTCTCCGTTCCGCTGGCGATGAAGCCACATTCTTCAAATACTACACCACCGCAGATAGCCAGAGCGTGACGGAGTTCATGACATTCCGTACCGAGAACCCCAACTCCGTATTATCCTGCCTCTTTGCTGCCCGAGAGAATGCTCGACAAATACGCGATCAAATTTCCCTCGAAATGTTTGAAGCGATCAATGAATGCTTTCTGTTTCTCAACTCTAAAAATGCACTCGAAGTATGGAACAGCGGCGCGCATGAGTTCTATGAGCAGATCAAAAAATACTCTCATTTATTTCAAGGGCTGACGGATAGCACGTTCTCCCGAAACGAAGGCTATGAGTTCATTCAGTTCGCCAAGTTCCTCGAACGCGCTGATAAAACCACCCGTATTCTTGACATCAAATACCACATTCTTCTCCCAAGCGTGCAAGATGTCGGCGGTGCCGTGGATGCCGCCCAATGGCAAGCCTTGTTACGCTCGACCAGCGCGCTCGAGGCGTACCGCCGCTTTCATGTCGAAGACATCCTGCCGAAGAAGGTGTCAGAATTCCTCATGATGTCCAAGACCTTCCCACGCTCCATACGCTTCTGTCTGGCCAAGCTTGATGACTACTTGCACTTGCTAACTGGAACACCCAAGGGGCAATACCTCAGCCCTAAAGAGCAAGCTTTTGGAGCGTTACTTCACGACATGGACACGCTCGAATTCACCGCGATCATCAACATGGGGTTGCATCAGTTCCTCGAAAAAATTCAACGCGTGCTTGATGGCATTGATGATTTTATCTACCAATCATTCATGCATCACCCACCCACTGATATGGAAGCAGAGATTCGATTGCATCAGCAAGAGTTACAGCAACAGCAGTCATTCATCGCATGAGCGAAGCTCAACCTTCAATTGAAAGCGAATGGGTGGAGCCATTACTGCTGCGAGTGAGGCATCTCACTCGCTACGTTTACCATGGCCCTGTCATCGACAGCTTCAATGAGGCACGACTTCAGCCCGTCACGGACACTTCGCAGGATTGTTTGGAGTTTAATCTTCGCATCGATCCGATGACCACCAATGTCAGAGATTATCCCGACCTGCATTCCAACTGCGTTCACTACTTCGATGTGCCGCAACCACACTCTCTTTTAGAAGTGGAGTCCACTTCATTAGTCCAGACACATCCCGACAATCGCGGTTTATTTTTGGCCGTATGTTCCCCGGCAACTCTGAAAAATAAATCGGCGATGGAGAACTACTTCGATTTTCTCAATGACTCTGAGTATGTCTCACTGGGGGCAGAAGTGTGGCGAGAAGCTGTGGATGTGCTCCCTAATGGTCCGACGGATCTATGGGCCGACTCGATTTCCATCGGTCGTCACATTTTTAACACTTTCACCTACACTCCTAAATTCACCACTGTGAACACCAAGCCCACTGCAGTGCTCGCTTCACGACGTGGTGTCTGTCAGGACTTTGCCCATCTCATGCTCGGGATGTGTCGCACTCAGGGAATTCCAGCGCGCTATGTCAGTGGCTATTTCTATAATGCTAATCGCACGCCAGATGAAATCGAGGCGAGTCATGCCTGGGTGGAAGTCTATCTCCCCGATTTCGGATGGAAGGGCTTTGATCCCACTCACAACCGCGTGCCTGACACGCGTTATGTGAAACTCGCGGTGGGTCGTGACTATGGCGACATTCGCCCCGTCAGCGGCACGTTTCGCGGCTCGGGCACCCGGGATTTAATCGTTGAGGTGCAAATTACCCGCGCCTAAATTTTTCTCTGTGACTGCATCCCTCACCGCAATGTACTTGTCTTTTTCAAGGAGTACCTCATGATCGCCAACATGTTTCCCTCATCCATCCTCCCCGCCATCGTTACCGCCTGTCTTAGCACGCTCACCCTTCAGGCAGCAGATGCTCCCTCAGACAAGCCCAAACCTGCACCAGCCTACGATAATCCCGCAAACACGGATGATGACTTTGTTTTTCAAGGGGAGTATACCGGTCAGAATGAAGGGAAAAAATATGGCGTCCAAATCATCTCGCTAGGTGATGGAAAATTCGAAGCTGTGGGCTTTGAAGGCGGCCTACCCGGTGACGGATGGCAGGGGCAATGGAAAGACGCCTCGCACACCCATGGTGAGCGAGCTCAGGGCGACGCCACTGCTTCCTTTAAAGCCGAATCGTTTAAGGCAAAGGTCGATGGAAAAAATATCATCGTCTTTAATGCTCAAGACGAAAAACACTTTGAACTGAATCGAGTCGACCGCATCAGCCCAACTATGGGCACCAAAGCTCCCGAAGGCTCTACCATTTTATTTGACGGGAAAGACAAGAACGCTTTCCCAGATTCCCGACTCACCGAAGATGGATTGCTCATGGAGGGCGCAACCAGTGGGGACAAATTCACAGACTTCACCCTTCATATGGAATTCCGCCTGCCTTACATTCCCAAAGGTCGAGGACAGGGGCGCGGCAACAGCGGCCTCTACTTGCAAGGACGCTATGAAGTACAGGTGCTCGACAGTTTTGGTCTCGAAGGTAAGGACAATGAGTGTGGTGGCATCTACAAAATCGCGGTTCCCAAGATCAACATGTGTTTCCCCCCTCTTATTTGGCAGACTTATGATGTCGATTTTACCGCTGCGAAATTTGATGCTGATGGCAAGAAAACCATGAATGCAAAAGTCACCGTGAAACACAACGGCGTTGTTATTCACGAAAATCAGGAGCTGCCTCAGACCACGGCGGCAGCCCCGATCTCCACAGAAGCCAACACTCCCGGCCCCATCCATTTGCAGAATCACGGCAACCCCGTTCGCTATCGCAATGTCTGGATCACCCCACGCTCATAAAAGGTCCTTCGACTGAAAAGATAATATCCGAGCATCTTGCTAGTTGACGACCTTGCAGCGTTGAAGCACTATCACCCTCTGATTTTTAAATCAACAATGGTGAGGTGGCTGAGTGGTCGAAAGCACATCTTTGCTAAAGATGCGTAGCCTAACCGCTACCGAGGGTTCGAATCCCTCCCTCACTACCATGTTGACAATCAACGACTTAAGCTGAAAATGGGGCAAAAGTCTCAACGCCAGCCTCAACATGGCCAACCAAGTCAGAGAGGTTTTGTATGGTTTCAAAAGACGGGTATCCGCCTCCATTTTGGGTATTCAATAGGGTTGTGTCGCCATATCTGCTGGAGCTTCACCCCTCGGAAGGCGCACCTTTGGTGGCTTGGTATTACAGCATCATGACACAGAAGTTGCGCAATAAGATTGGTCACTTTGACGACCGAATCTCACTCATCTGCTCAGGACTCTGGAATCTTGATCTCGCCCACACCCGCTAACATCCGATGCACTAAGATCACCTTCACAAAAAATCTTTTGAGAACAAGTCTATTTTATTTGAGAGCGGCGTAGACGCGATGGACGTCGGGCAGATCATCGAGGCCCTGTAAAAAGGCGACCACTTCTTCACGCTGCGCTTCGCTGAGTTCGGGATACTCCTTGGGATGATGATGCAACTCCGTGGTCGTCACGATCCAGCCCTGAGCTTTGAGGGCTTTGGTCACGGTATCGAGACTGGCTTTCTGACAAAAGAACCGCGCGCCAATATGATGCGCTGTTTCCTCATCCTCCATCTCCATCGGCTCGACATTATCAGCCTCTGCTTCGAGCGCGGCGATTTCGATGTCGAGTGTCGTGTCAGGATGATGCGCTTCCACTAGACCACAATGCTCAAACATCCAGCCGACAGAACCTGGGGTGCCAAGATTGCCGGTTTTAAAGGCCATCTTTATTTCCGTTGCAGTGCGATTGTTATTATCCGTCAGACAGTCCACAATGACCGGAACACGGTGAGGCGTGAAACCTTCATAAACTGTGGTGTGATACTGCACCGCATCAGCGCCGGTGCCGGCACCCTTCGCAATGGCACGTTCAATGGTGTCGCGCGTGACGCTCTGTTTCTTAGCCACTCCAATGGCCGCAGCGAGACGGGCATTGGTATCAGGACTGGCTCCGCCCATCTTGACGGCTACTTGAATTTCCCGAACCAGTTTGCCTACGATCTTGCCCTTTTCATTGGCGGCAAGTTCCCGCCATTTTTGTTTCCATTGTGCGCCCATGTCTGAAGTTCTAGAGAGTTAAGTTCAAGGTGTAAAGAGACCACTCTTCGGCTGCTGCTGGGAAATGCAATGCAAAGCTCCCCCTTCAAAGACGATGTCCGAAGACTCGATGCCGATGATCTCGCGACCGGGGAAGCATTCGCCGATAAACCCGAGCGCATGCGCATCACGCTTCGGTTGATTAAAGACCGGCACCAGCACCGCGTGGTTGATGATGAGAAAATTCGCATAGCTCGCCGGTAAGCGATCAAGCCGCCAGTCACCCTGAGGCTTCAGCGGTTCGGGCATCGGCAGGGTGAGCAGTTCGATGCGACCACCACTGGCGGTGCGCAGGTCCTGAAGGCGTTCCCGGTTCGCTTCGAGCACGGCATAGTTGGGATCGGATTCGCGCTTTTCCACCACGGTGAGCACGACGTCCTCACGGACGAAGCGGGTGATGTCGTCGATGTGCCCGTCGGTGTCATCGCCTTCGATGCCCTGACTGAGCCAGAAGATGCTGCTGATGCCAAGATGACGTTTGATCTCCGCTTCAATCTGAGCCTTCGACCAGTCCTTATTGCGATTCTTATTGAGCAACACCGCCTCGGTCGTGA
>VFKY01000158.1 GCA_009885275.1 Verrucomicrobiota bacterium
CACTTTGAGATCATCGGTTGAATCATTGATCTGATCGAGCGTCACTAAAGTGGCGGCGAGATGTCCACCGGCAGAACCGCCACCAGCAGCGATCTTATCCGGATCAATGCCCAACTCCGCAGCGTGTGAACTTACCCAGCGAAATGCCGAGCGAGCATCCTTGACGCAGTCCTCTATTTTAACTCCCTTTTGCGATGTGAGCCGATATTGCACGCTCATGGCAACCATGCCGCGAGCGGCCAGTTTTTCGCACTGACGGGAAAAAGCCGAGGGGCTGCCGCCGCTCCAACCACCACCGTGATAAAAAACAATGGCGCTTCTTTTGTCGGCGCTCTTCCAATCGGCTGGCTTGTATATCCAAAGCTCTAGCTTGGTGTCGCCGATCGTCTTGTAGATCTGCCGTTCCGCGGGTTCCGGCAGCGCTGCTTTTTGAGCGTGGAGCGTGGGCGCAATGAGAATTGCCAGCAAGCAGAGAGAAAAGCTTTTACGAGAAATCATAAGAACGTGGAAGGGGTTACTCCGCTTTAACGTTCCAGAGTTTCACTCCTATCAAAAATGCCAGCCAACACTGAGCATGGGTCCGATGGCATTGAGTCCGGGGTTCACATCATTGAGTCCGGTATTGGAGATATGCTGGAAGTAGACTCCAAGAGCGACGCTCATGTTGTTGTCAAAACGATAGCGAGCACCGGGATAGAGGAACCAGTTGAAATTTAAATCCTGTCCTTGAGCGCCTTCAATCTCATAACCCTTGCTATCCATCCAACCAAGACCACCGCCCGCGGCGAAGAAGAGGGAGAAATGACGCGAAGCATTCCACCATTCGAGAATCCCGGAAGCGGAGAACCCGAAGTAGAAGCTTTCAGGGCCTTCGACGATTGGCTCAAGCAGAAGACTGAAGCGGTTACGGATGACGAGATCACCTCCACCAATTTTGCCGAGATGAACTGACGCCGGGGTCTTGATGCTGATCATCTGAGGCAGCACCGTGTAATTGAGCGGAGTGGCATCGCTGCCGAACTTCCAGATCGCGCCCGACTCCACATCGAGTTCCCAACGTTCAAACGGTTCGTAGGGCGGCGTCACCACTGCTACCGTTTTATCGACCGGTCCGGCAAGCACTGTTGCCTGTGTCATGATAGCGAGCGCAAAGAGCGCCCAGAAGTTTTTTCCCATGACACGGATGCTAGCAGAGGAGC
>VFKY01000379.1 GCA_009885275.1 Verrucomicrobiota bacterium
AAATATCGAACCCACTCGCATGGGGCAGCACAAGATCGAGTAACAACAGATCGTATGTTGCATTTAAGGCAAGTTCTGTACCCGTGGCACCATCAGCGGCCTGCAAGGTCTGATAGCCCGCAAAAGCAAGCGTATCAAGGACGCCACGGCGAATGGCCGAGTCGTCCTCAATCACGAGTATGGTTTGTGGTGACATATTCGAAGCTATTCAAGCGTAATGCCTGCCGTATGGCGAGCCTTCGCTATTAATTATTCAGGCTTTCAAACTGAATATTCTTCTTCTCAGCCTGACTGCGAATGGCCTTGCTCACGGCAGTATCTAGGGTGCTCACATTGCCTTGTTCTTTCTCTTGAGTTGCGACATAGGTTAAGCGCTTTTTCCCAAGCTCCGCGATCTCACTTTGAATTTTGGCACGCTCGCCGGTTTTGCCTGTGACGTAGGCTTTGCGCTCTTCGGTATTCATCCTCTGCATCTCGACAGGAAGATCATCTGCTTTTACTGCTTCCAGTTTAAAGTTTTTTTCCTTTGCGGCATCCACGAGATCCCAGCGACTGTTACTATAAACGGCAGAAGATTTTGTCATCGCCCGCTGTACGGAGGCACCCGCGGCTTTCTCAGCTATGGCGTTGTTGTCTTGAGCGACCTGATTAGACGCCGCTTCTTTACCGTGGGCACCATAGGAAATATAAGTTTTGTTCAGATCACTACTCAGACGTTCGATGTCTCCATCATAAGGAGATGCCACATGCACGACGGCCTGATTTTGATTGATCACAAGATAACTTCCATCCGTCAGCATGGCTCCCTTTTTCCAACCCCCATTGATGCCTGATTCCTCATCACCGCAGTGAATCGTGTTAACGATAACCCCTCTGGCAATAGCATCACGACAGGCTTGCGTGACATCCACGGAACCTTGAGTGAAGGGCTCATTGCCTGCGATAAAAATGGCTTTATAGGTCTTCGGTGATGGGTCCCATGACAACTGTTGCATCGCTGCTTTGATCACTGCGCCGCAATATTCCTCGCCCCCGTTGGTCCTCAATTTAAAAAGGTCCTCGGAAATTTTATCGAGATCACGGGTCAATGGCTGAATTTGCCGGATCCATTGTGTGTCTTGAGACAAGCCACTATTGCCGTATTCGTAGAGAGCGACCTGCACGATGGGCGCTTTGCCTCCTTGTTTCGCGGTGATGAATTGATTGACGATTTTCCAAAGCTGCGTCTTGGCTTGAGAGATAAGTCCTTCCATCGAACCACTGGTATCCAGAAGGATGGCGATTTGCACGACTGGTTCATCGTCGCTTGCAACGGTTAGACGACAGCTGGCTAATTCATTTTTCGCGTTACATGACAAAGCGAGCGCGAGACTGGTGATGGCACTGATGATTTTTGTTTTCATGGTTTTGTTCGTTGAATTAATGTTCACAAACAAAACTAACCGCTGGCCCATAAATCGTCTGTTAAGGCAATGTAAAATCGGGGAGAGGCTTAAGGTTGAAGACTCCCAACTTGAATCGCAGGAAAAGCGCCGTCGTGTTCCGCCATTCATGACACTGGAATGGCCATGCCCAATCCTTTCTTCCACCGTGTGTGCTTATCAAGCTACGCGCTACAAGCGAACCACGCTGCGCCCTTTGATCGGCCACTTGTAAAATCGATGGCCAGTCAAACGGCTTTCGGCATGGAAGCGTGGCTTATAGAAGGAGATCATGAATCTGCTCTCCTGCTGGCTCATATGCTTAGGAGAAACAACAATATATCTTCCGCTGCCGGAACATTGCATCCGAAGAACAGAGTATCCCGCAAGGTAGAAACAAACGACGGCCACTACCGCCAGCATCGCACCACGTTCAAACGAAGAGTGATTATTCATGATGTCCAAGATTAGCTGTTCTCTCGATGCCCGCTGAAACCCTAACTCGACTTCGCGCAGCAATCTGACTGGCATTATACATCTCGTTCTTACTTGTGTGCAAAAGTGCCAGCGAATTTACCAAGAAAACCCTCCTTGCCTTTGTGTCGATTTATTTTTTCGATGGCACTTCAACTTTTTTGTCATTCATGAGATGATTGAAAACCGAGGTTGGTGGACGCAATTGTTCTAGACGTTGCACATAAGCCGGCCAGTGACGTTCATAAGAAAAGGGATGTTGCTGTTTCGGAGTAGCCATGTCAGCTTCATTTGCACGAGCGACAAGTTCTCTTTCCCAAACAGGAGAAAGCATTTCAAGACGACCGAGCATGACTCGCTCCATTGAGGTTGGTTGTGGATTAACACTCAACGGAAGCACGAGGTCGGTGAATGCGCGTGGCACCACCCAGAAAAGACGTAACCCCGGCGCTCCAAAATAACTGGCCTGCCATGTCAGGATCATCGCATCTGCCTCTACGCGATCCAAGCCACTATCCATGAGCATTTTCGCCATGGCTTGGTGAATGGGTAATCTAGCCTCGGCAGCAAGAACTGGAGCGCTGACATCAAGGTTCATTTCGATAGAGGCAGCGGTAGCGAGCGGCTGCATGATTTGCCATCTAACCTTGCCATCTCGAGTAAGTTCATAAGCCATGAGCGCAGGAACTGGATCAACTCCTTTGTTTGAAATTTTCACCGTACGATCCCCAGTGAAGATCGCTGAGATAGGCACCCCAAAGCGACCCACGCCTCGATAGAAGAGGTATTTTTCAACCTCACCATCTTGCGAACGAACCAGCGCGCTCTGGGGCAATCGCGGATAAATCCAAACCGGAGTTTCCAGTGGATGATAAACACGGGCAGGCCAATCGGCTAGAGCAGGTTCTACCCTGACCTTCCACTGAATGGAGCCTTTGAATGGTTGGCGAAAATCTATCGCACCCTCCACAAATTTATTGGTTACTGGATCAGCTCCGCGAAAGGGAACCTTTTCACCTCCAGAACGTGAAGGATACCACTGACTAATCGAACCACCGTTGAACCCCACCGAAACTTCAGCATCAAAGGATTGATCCGTGTAGAAATATATCACTGGGGTTTCCATCTTCACCGTCACCCCCTTGAGCGGACGCCCAGCAAAACCCTTGGAGCCGCCTTGAAACATCCGTTCACTGGGGTCGTGGGAATGAACAAAGAAGGGGAGGGATTCGACATCGTTTTCTACACCCTCAAGAAGACGTCCATCGGAACCACTCACGGACGTAAATGTACCCCATTCGTGAAGGCGAAAGTTAGGTGTAGCGATTGATCGCAATTTGTCAGATTCGTCTTTTGAAGAGCATGACAAAACGAGAGCGAATGTCACAAAGGCAACGATACATTTCTTTTTCATGATTTTGTTCGTGAGTTTTATTAACACGAACAAAATTAGCAGGCGGTTTAGTGCCGTATGTTAACCCAATGTAAAATCGTTGGGAACTCACGTCCATTCTCTGCTTGCATCCTGTGCTGTTGTGACGCGAAGTGTAACTTATCCTTCTGCTCTCCCAGAATTCTTCGCCCTTGAATCCACATCCTCATCTTCTATGAGACACATCATCCATCAAACTCTGATTATCCTCACCGCCGCATCTCTCGTCAGCTGCGCCAGCACAAAAGTGCAAACCAAGGCCACACAAACCTCCACCACACCGCAGCAAGCGGTGAAAGCGCTTAAAGAGGGTAACGCTCGGTTTGTGGCGGGTCGGAGCACACATCGCAATCTTGTAGCTCAAGCAAAGGAAACCAAGACTGGCCAGTATCCTATCGCGGCTATTCTCGGCTGCATGGACTCTCGCGCATCAAGTGAGCTTATATTTGATCAGGGTATCGGAGATATCTTCAGCACCCGTGTGGCGGGTAATGTCATTGATGGTGACCTGCTCGGTAGTTTGGAATACGCCACCGCTTATGCCGGAGCAAAGGCCATCATCGTCGTCGGCCACACACGTTGCGGAGCAGTAGGAGGAGCTTGTCATAACACCAAGCTCGGAAATTTAACCGGCTTATTAGAAAAAATTAAGCCTGCCGTGCGTAAGGTGAAGTCAGATCCAAACATTGAACACCATGGACAAGCATTTGAGGACCGTGTCTCTGCGGAGAATGTGAAGCTCGTTGTTGCCCAGATTCGCGCGCAAAGCTCCGTGATGCAGAAGTTGGAACACGAAGGTAAGATTATTATTACCGGGGCTCTTTATCATCTCGACACTCGTGAAGTCGAGTTTTTCGACATCAAGTGAATGACAGCATCGATGTCTACTGATACCCTTACTCAACTCCGCGCCGGCATGCTGACTGGCACCAAGCGGCTCGTTCTTTCCTCTGGCCTAACGAAGTTTCCTACAGAGATTTTTGATCTTACGGACTCTTTAGAATTTTTGGACCTCACCGGCAATCAACTATCAGATCTGCCGGATGATCTTTACCGTCTCCATAAGTTACGGATTCTCTTTTGTTCGGAAAACCTTTTCACACATGTCCCCGCATCGATCGGATATTGCTCCAACCTCAGCATGCTCGGATTCAAGTCAAACCAGATCGACACCGTCGATGAGGCCTCGTTACCACCATCACTACGTTGGTTGATTCTCACGAATAACCGCATTCAACAACTACCCTCATCCATCGGTCGATGTGTTGACATGCAAAAACTCATGCTGGCGGGAAATCGCCTGAAGGAACTGCCGAATGAAATGGCTGCCTGTGTAAAACTAGAACTGCTCCGCCTCTCCTCCAATCAGTTCCGTACGCTGCCCGACTGGTTGCTAGCCCTTCCGCGTTTATCTTGGCTCGCTTTAGCCGACAACCCCTTTTCTCCGATTCCGGAAGATGCACTACAAGCCATCACCACCGTTGATTGGGCTAACATTACTTTGCATGACAAGCTTGGCGAAGGTGCTTCGGGCATTATTTACAAAGCCCATTGGCAACCTCATTCCGACATCGTTGCGCGTCCTGTCGCTATTAAATTATTCAAGGGTGCGATCACCAGCGATGGATTGCCTAGCAGTGAAATGGCTGCCTCTATTGCCGCGGGCGCCCACCCTCATTTGATTGAGGTGCTGGGAAAGATCACCAGTCATCCGGATGACACCGCAGGACTGGTAATGCCGCTCATCGATCCCTCGTTCCGTGTTCTTGCAGGGCCACCAAGTCTGGACTCCTGCACACGAGACATCTATCCCGACCATCAAGAATTTTCACTGCCCACCGTGGTGCGCATAGCTCTCGGTGTCGCCTCTGCAGCCAAGCATCTTCATGACCGAAATATCATCCATGGTGATCTCTATGCCCACAACGTTCTCTGGAATCCGGAAGGCGAATGCTTGCTCGGTGATTTTGGCGCGGCTTCAAGTTATCCCGCTGAAAACGATACCCTTGCTCGCTCCCTGCAAAGCCTTGAAGTCCGCGCCTTCGGCTGCCTGCTGGAAGAATTGCTGATACACGTTGAGTCGAACGATAATCGACAACCCAATGTCGACTTCTTATGGGCATTGCAAAAACGCTGCATGACATCTGAGGTAGCCAAGCGCCCACTTTTTTCTGAGCTTCAAATGGAACTACAAACGCTCTCTAACGCCACCGACAAGCTCTAGCTTAAACAAATTTTTAGAAAACGCCAAAAAGGCTTTATCGGGAAAAACGGTGCTGCCCAAGATCAATCTCGCTACTGTTCGTGACATATTAGAGATTCGAGCATCGGGGCGATGACTGACGTTTCAGTCGTTTACATTATGTTTCATCCAAAAACATGCACCGCGAGCCAGACTGTCTCCTCAGTCGTCCAATCGACCCTGTGTTTCACATGCTTTGGAATTAACCTGTAATCACCAGTCTTCATCTCTACGATGGAACCGTCTTCAAACTCCAAGGCGGCCTCACCCTTTAGCACAAGAACCCATTCATCGTGATCCTGATCATACCAGAAATCCTTCGGACTGGTCTTGGCGTGTGAGGCAATCCGTTCGATCCTCGTGCCCGGTGATTCGAAGAGAGTCAGGAAGTTTTCCGTATCAGAACCTTGAGCGAGTTCAGTGAAAATATTTTGTGTCATGAATGATGGAATGATGCGGGATTATCTGCAGGACAAGAAGACTAATTTTAGGTCATGTAAAGAAGGCGAGAGAGAATGGCGCCGCTACCTGATGTGGGTTTTGGATAGATCGTTGTGGGTTTTGAGTAATGCGTTCAGACAGAATCCAGGGGCCTGAGCCGTAGTCCTCTTAACCGTCATTCGTTAGCTCATGCGATATTCTCAAACCGGAAGAGCTCTGTCTCTTTTTTTGTTCCCCCATACCTTTCTCGCGTTGCTCGTCCTGCCCCTGAAGCTGATCGGAGCAGACGGCGTTTCACCTCAGATTGAGCAGAGCTGCCTCGAGTGTCATGACAAAGAGATGCACGAAGGCGGACTCGATCTCACCGCGTTGAAGTTTGATCTCAAAGATCACACCGCTCGGGAGCGCTGGGTGCGAGTTTACGACCGGATTGAAAAGGGCGAGATGCCCCCCAAAGCGGAAGATCTGACGGCAGTAGATCGCGCGGCGTTGGTCAAGTCACTGGACGCTGCGCTTTACGACGCAGATCGCGCGGAAGTCCGCTTACAGGGGCGGGGACCGCTCCGCCGACTCAATCGCGATGAGTACGAACAGAACTTGCGTGATGTGCTGCAGTTGCCAGATCTCGACATCCGCGACATTCTGCCCGAAGACCGTGAAGGTCATCATTTCAACAAAACGAGCGCAATGCTCGACATGTCGCGCGTGCAGCTCACGGCGTATCTGGATGCCGCGGAGGCGGCCTTGCGTGCCGCGATAGTGACAGAGCCTGCGCCTCCACCGATGATGAAACGTCGCGTACTAGGCACGAATTTGTTTCCCGGCACCAGCACCTTTGGCAATCGCGAGGCGATGTTCTTCGCCCGCGATAACAAGTTCATCGACTGGGATCGCAAGAAAGACAAAGAAGCAGTCAAGGAAGCAGTCACCGATGAAAGCATCGAGATGGCATTGTTTCGCTCCGCGAGCTGGCCTTACTTGGGCATGCCGCATGACGTCGTGGCCAAGCACTCTGGACACTACAAGGTGCGTTTCTCCGCGCGTGCGGTGCTGCAGCAACAAGGCTTTGCTTTGATCCCCGCGAAGCAACCAGTGCCGATGACCTTCCGCACCCGCAAACCCGCAGGTGTAGACATCATTAATGAAGTGCGTGCAACAGGTGGCATCATTGACGTTCAGCCCGAAAAGCAGATCTATGAAACGACGATCCTTCTTCGCGCCGGTGAGTCCTTTGAATACAGCCTGCTTGGGCTGCCGATGCCACTGGCACAGAACCCGAACGGCTCCGCCCCAACCTATCGCTATCCTCCCTTTCCGGAAGGTGGTCAGCCGGGTGTTGCCGTGCAGTGGCTCGAAATC
>VFKY01000196.1 GCA_009885275.1 Verrucomicrobiota bacterium
CTCACTCCGATAGAACGGCTCGCGCAAAAGCCTGAATCTGAGCCGCAGCCAGCACACCGAGGCAGAGCGCCTTGGCGACCTCTGCATAGATGTAGGCTTGATGATGCCAGGTGGCTTCTAGGAGGTTGCCTGCCATGACCTGCACGACGCGTGCTTCCAGGGCAGGAAACAAGCCCCAAGTCTGAAAAGCAAGGATGACACTGATCACAGACAGTAAAATGACACTGCCACGGGTGCGCACAATTTTCAGGCGCAGTATCAGCAACCAGGAAAAGATGAGGCAGATCCATTCTATCCGATTGAGGGCATTGAAGACGAGCCGCCCGATACTCAGGGCCTGCTTCAGTTCCACGCCCGGAGCTTTAAACTTCAGGGGGGCTTCCACAAAACTGATGGCACATACAAACCCCAGCCAAAGTAAGGTGATGACAAAAGCATAGAGAGCAAAACGGCGCATGGATGGTAGTTTGTCGCTTCTTGATGAAACGTTCAAGCGGCTTTCACACGCTCAGGATCTGTTCTTCAAACCGGAAGCAAGTTAGAGCACAAAGCTGTATCGTAACGCGATACCCCTCGAATAGCCGTAGGTTTTAACCTACGGACATGTCGTAGGATATTCCCAACCCCGAAGGTGGTTGCCCTATCACGTCCAATGGCCAGTGCAGCATGATCGCCGGCGCGGGGTGATAGGACAACCGCTTTGCGGTTGGTGAATTGGTTCGTGTTACCATGGGTTAAAACCCATGGCTATTCATGGGGTATCGCGTTGCGATACGGAGCCAACATTCGGCAAGCCACGCTTCTCGCGCTCCCTCCGGGGCGGAATGCTTTGCATTTGTTAAACCGGTGGTTCCACTTCGTTTCACCAACCGGCTAATCTCCCTGCTCCTGTCAGGAGAGCGCACTCAACGCCAATAGCCGGGCAGATCCTCCTTGGTCTCCCGCAAGATTGTCCTGATGTGTATGCGTTCCGATTCCGGAAGAGAGGCAAAGTCGGTCGTAGTGTCTTCTCCCTGTAATATTTTCCACAACCTTGCATAGAATTTGTCCTTAAAAGGATCGGGCAATGCTTCGAAAGATTTTGAGTAAATCATATAGCTACAACGATGCTTAAACATGCGATTCAGTAGCTGAAGATCTTTAAGTGCTCGACCATCTTTAGACTCTTTACGATTACGAAGGAAGCTATCTTGAAAGGGCGCCCCCCCTTCAATGCCATCATCCATTAGCTTATACTCATCCATAAAAAGCATATATTTCAGGAGGCGATCTACCTGGCCATTGATGACGCTGAGTGCAGAGCCTTGCGGTTCCGTCGTCACCGGTTCATTAAAAGCTTTTTGTAAATCACGCTGCCTTGCCATGGCTTCACGCGTGTTCTTCCCAGCTTCTGTGATTTTATTTTGCATCACCACCTGATGCTCAAGTACCATGAGAGCAACAATGTCACTGGTGCCCGTGAGATAGGGTTTGGTGGAAATAAATGGGGCCAAGGATGTTACATTTGCAGCTTTCTCGCGATCAATTGTAACATCAACTTCTGTCTCATGGGCAATAACATTTCCCATATGCCGCTCTGGACCATGTTTGCCTGTCACATACCAACCACCCCAACGTTCACTTATAGGGCTCTCTTGATCGCTGAGATGGCTTCCATGTCTAAGTAAGGGTTGCCCTGCTTCATCGACATAGACAGAACGCACCAACATCCCTTTAACACCACCGGTACGCGAGCCTTCATGACAGTTCAGGCAAATCTCCTGTGATGTGAGCTCAGGTTTCTGCGACTTAATAAAAGGATAGTTTAACACGTAAAATTGAGGGCCGTTCAAGGGATCAATTCCGATCAATTCAATCGCCCCTCCCTGCACCCATCCGACATAGACCTCTTCCGAGAAATAGACAGCACGCGGTGTCAACGGCCCGATCAGGGCATTTTGCAGACTCGTTTTGGAAAACACTAATACCTGCGATTCCAATGGCACTTCTAGTTCTCGTAAAACCTGATGTAGATAGGTTTTCTCATCGGTGACATCAAGTTGCACTGCGCCGCTAGAAACACGTTGCCATAGTTTTGCTACAGGATCACCGGATGTTTTCCATGGTTCAAATGGAGTCTCTGCCTGCAACGCCACTGCAATCATTCCCATGACAAGGAATTGTAAAAAAATGAATCTAGTAAAAATGAATATCATCGACACTTATTAAACGACAAAATTACGCTCATTTTCTGTGCAACTATTCTCATTCCTTGCGCCGGCTTATACCGTAAGTTTTCTCCAACGAGCACGATGGATGATTTTACTCAACGCAAGCCACTGCTGCTCAAAGTCGGTGAATGGATATGGCGCTGCAGACTCTAACCAGTCGAGCCGTTCAAAGTTTGCATGTAAACTCATCACTTCGACACCACTTTCAAAATAGGGAAGATCATCCGACTTTAGAAGAAACTCTCCCTTCGGCACTAAGACCTGAGACAACACACTATGAAAATTCGTATGATTGTAAATTCGCCGATTATGGTGTTTTTTCTTCGGCCAAGGATCAGGAAAAAGCAGGTGCAATCGCGAAACGCTAGATGGAGGAAGAATCCAACCCAGCGCATATAAACTCTCCAGGCGCAGCACTCTTGCATTAGTCAAACCTCGTTGTTTGAGACGGTGCATTGTTTTTTCAACACGTCCAATGAGACGCTCTACTCCAAGAAAATTTCGCTCAGGATATAAGATGGCCATTGCTTCGAGGAAACTCCCATCGCCACACCCGAGATCTACTTCCAGAGGGTTATCATCAGGAAAAAGCTCGTGTCTTTCCAACACTCTAAAATAATTTGTTGGAGTAAAGATCGTATCCATGATCATTCTATGGAACGCGCTAGGCTGGCTCCACCACTGTCTTGGGAGCCTCGACCCATTTTCCATGTTCTTTGATCAACTCAATGAGCCGCTCCACCGCTTCGCCTTCTGGAATATTGAACTTCACAGCGGTTTTCCCTACATAGAGATTAATTTTGTCTGGTGCTCCACCGACATAGCCAAAGTCTGCATCTGCCATTTCACCAGGTCCGTTTACTATGCATCCCATCACCGCAATACGAATGCCTTTAAGATGACCTGTTGCAGCGCGAATTTTTTGAGTGGTGTTTTGTAAGTTGAAAAGTGTGCGCCCACAACTAGGACAAGCCACATAATCTGTCTTAAAGATGCGTGATCCTGCGGCTTGCAGAATGTTGTAACTCAACCGTAAAGATTGTCCCGGAGCATCTTCTCCCTGAACGATTATAGCATCACCTATTCCATCACATAATAAGGATCCTATATTTGCAGCAGCACCAAGCAAGGTATCTTGAAAATCGGTAGAACTCCCAGCGGCGACAGGATGAAGTGTGTCCTTAAGTAAGATGGGGTGCCTTGCTTCCAATTTAGAGGCTAGTAGCCGATAGGCCGCAATCACCGGCAAATCAATGCCATCAAGAACAGTCACCAACCTTACAGTCCCATCTGCATTCAAATGTTGAATGGCGGCGTCATCACGCGGATCAAGCGCCACAACTGCATTATCTTCAAGCACTACTTCGGGTTTAAAGTCGCCTAGTTTATCTATCTTGTGCGCTACCGCATCCCACTTGGCGCGACTGGTAAATACAGCCATCGTTTCTGATCCGCCAATTTTCACCCCATGCATCTGCACC
>VFKY01000287.1 GCA_009885275.1 Verrucomicrobiota bacterium
GAAAACACGAGTTGTTGGATCGCTTCCTGATCAAAGGTTGTGGCGCTGCGAATCATGTTTTGAGGTGGCTTTGAGATTACGAAAGACGGAAGAGAAAAACAAGGATCGATCTGCGTATCTTGATGCCCATGAACTATATTCTCTCCATCCTTACTCTTTGCGCTTTGTTATGCAGTTTCACACGCGCGGCTGGACCGGCAACCAACGTTCTGGAGCCGACCAATGCCGCCGAAGCCGCGGAGAAAAAAGCCGCTGCTGACAAGGCAGTGGATGAAAAATATCAGCAGTGGAAAGTCACGTTGTCCCCTGAACATAAGAAGTGGGAAGAAACATTGGAGGCGAGTCTTGGCGCGTTCTATCTGCCGCTCCACAAGCAGGACAAGGTGAAGGGTACCGCGAATGCCTGGGACTTTGTGAAGGATGATCCTAAACTGCCTCGGGTGTTGTTGATCGGCGATTCTGTCTCACGTGGCTACACGATGTCGGTGCAAAAACTTCTCTCAGGTGTGGCCAATGTGCATCGTGCTCCTGAGAACTGTGGGCCTACGGCGAACGCTTTGAAAAAATTGCCTATCTGGCTCGGTGAAGGGAAATGGGACGTGATTCATTTTAACTTCGGTATTCATGATCGCGCCACACCGCCTGCGGATTATGAGCAGCGATTGGAGGCGCTCGTTGCTCAACTGAAAGAGACTGGCGCAAAGCTGATCTGGGCTAGCACTACGCCGATCCCCTTGGATGCCGCTAAGAATCAGACACCCGAGTCCATTGACGAACGCAATGTCATCGCTGCTCGTGCCATGCAGAAAAATGGGGTTATTATCGACGATTTGAATGGCTGGATAAAACCTGATCTTGCCAAGTTTCAGAATCCCAATGACGTGCATTTCGGAGCCCCCGGCTATGATCGGCTCGCCGAGCGGGTCGCTCATGTCATTGAGACGGCGCTACCTAACGCGGCTCAGACGAATTCAGCGATTAAGCCCAGTGGTAAATTAGAGAACGATGGTTATGGATGGGAAGACCGTCATGCCGCGGCGATGGCGGTCAAAGACAAGATCAATCCAGAGATCGTGCTTATCGGCGATTCCATCACGCATTTTTGGGGCGGTGAACCTGATGGCGGCAAAATGGGGAATCGTGGACTGCAATCATGGCAGGATCTATTTGGACAACGTCGGGTGCTCAATCTTGGCTTCGGCTGGGATCGCACCCAGAACGTGTTAAAGCGCATTGAGCTGGGAGAGCTCGATGGTCTGGATCCAAAGGCTATTGTCATTCACATTGGCACTAACAATTTGGCAGGTACGGCGCAATCACGCCGCAACACACCGACAGAGATTGCGGAAGGCATCAGTCTCATTGTTGATCGCGCGCAAGCAAAATGTCCCAACGCGAAAATCATTCTCATGGCGATCTTTCCTCGAGGTCAAAGCCCTGGCGATCCGATCCGGGCGATCCTTGCTGACATTAATCAATGCCTTGCTCCTCTCGCGAAGAAGCCACGTGTGACCTTGCTCGACATCACGACAAAGTGGCTTCAGCCCGACGGCACAATCTCCAAAGAGATCATGCCGGATTTTCTCCACCCCAACGAAAAAGGTTATACCGTTTGGGCGGAAGCTCTCAAGCCAGTTTTACCGAAGTAAAGCTGGAGTTGAGAGACTGAAAAATACGCGCCACAATATAACTATGCGTATGCTCCGGTTTATTGCTTTTGCAGTCTTGTTGTTCTTTGCTTCCGCATTGTCTGCGGCTGATGAGGGGAAGATGGCAACAGTATTGCCTAACCCGATTGAAGTGATGGCAGCGATGAAAAA
>VFKY01000094.1 GCA_009885275.1 Verrucomicrobiota bacterium
GCTGCGGAATTGGCGATTGAAATTCGCAAGGTTTTCGAAGCCACTATCTAGGGCGATGTCAGACACCTTGGCTGAACCTTCTGCGAGCATGGAGCAGGCTCGTCCGATGCGGAGCTCATTGACATACTGTGGTAATGATTTGCCGGTGCGGGTTTTAAAGAAGCGACTAAAGGCGCCGGGACTGAGGCTGGCCTTAGTGGCGACTTCATCGCGATCAATGGGCTCGGTGAGGTGCGAGTGAATGTAATGTAGAACACGTTCCATGCGGTCCTGATCACCACCCTTGAGTTCGGGGGCAAAGTGTGGGCTGGAAAGGGGCTTCAGATCTTTTGAATGAGAGAGAAAATCAAGCAGTGATAATAATTCAATGACACGCGCAAAGCCTTTGGTTTCAGCCAGACGTTTAATTCGCGTGGTGGCTTCCATACAGGTTGCCCCTTTGATTTGAAGCCCGCGCGCCGATTGCTTGAGGAGCCGACGAATGGAGTCCATTTCCGGACTATGCAAAAACTCATCGCCTAGAAAACTACTAAGAAAGCGAATGACGATAGCATGTACGGCGTCCTTGGAGCGAGCCTTCGTTTGCTCGTGATGCCAGACGTGAGGCAGATTGGAGCCCACTAAAACAAGGTCGCCCGCAATCAGCGGCGCAAGATTATCACCGACCACCCGATGTCCTCGTCCCTTCAACGCCAGAGTGATTTGATACTCCGGATGGAAGTGCCATTGTGCGCCGTAGCTTGAGCCACGAACGACTTCACAATGAAACGATTCCTGATCGGACTTGGGAACCGTTTCGCGGATGGGGCGCAGTCTTGGAACAGTTGATTTCATTTTGATTAGGTGAAAAAATATTTTATGCCACCAAGTGCCCAATTTTTTCCGAGAGAGTGATCACGGCCTTGGTTCCACTATTAAAATGGAGAAAGTCACCTTCCATGCCATCACTGAAGATGATGCCGTTCTCTGCCATGAGCGATTCAATGATCAAAGGTTTTTCTTTTGTTATCTGTCCAAATATTATATTAGCGCCAGTCGTTTTACTCGGAAACGGTTCGCGAACCGTGAAACACAGATGTGATGCATTCCATGGGAAAGCTGTGTTTACCAGTTTTCGCTTAGCGACTGAATTCGAATAGTTTGATGATTGCTCCAAGACAGCAGAAGCACCATTAATTAAACTTTTTAGCCACCCAGTGGAGCCTAACCCGGTCGATATGATGACTCCGCTTGATGAATGTCTTTCGCTCGCCTTGTCAGAGTGAATAATGTAACGAGCAGAACTGTGTCCGCGAACGCCTACGAACAGGTCATTTACAGCAAGCAGTCGTTGCCCATCCTGTAAGTGAACCTCTGCAAGTGTTACCTGATGAAGTTTGCGGCGGCGCTCAAAAACATCAGGCATCAATTTACGCAAATCATTTATCTGAAAAGGGAGCAACGCACCATCCCAGCGCCGCGGGTCAGGGTTTACACCTACAATAGGCTGTCCATCAAGGTATTTTAGAGTGTTGGCCACCAAGCCATCCTGACCAAGAGTGACAATGATATCATGAGAACTAAATACATAATTTGGCAAAAAGGTGCGATCCATTACGTGCAATCTTCCCAATTCACTGAGCACGGCAGTCGTTGAAGACAGCACACGCTGATATGTTTGATCTTCCAGAAGATAGTCTGAAAAATCCAGCCCCGCATGCTCAACATAAAATTGCGCCTGTGTAACCGTGTTAAATCTTGTGATCAACTCTTGCAGGCGTGTGCGACGAGTGATTAACACGATGCGATTATCAGAAGCGCTAGACATAGTGATTATCAATCACCTTTCTTAACCATTAACTCACGCAGCAGGTCTGGTGAAATATTTAGCTGGCCAATTTTGTCAGCTCTCCCAGCTATTTCTTGGAAAGCAGTAGCAATCAGTTGTTCTGGATTCATGCCAGCATTTACTAACGCTTGTAAGACGTGGGCATCAACTGCGCTGAATGCTCTTACTGTGGCAGAGAGACCATAAGCACGGGCATCAGCTTCAGCACGTGTGTTGTCGGCATTAAGTGTAACGAGTCCCTTCCTTTTTTCTTCAAGAGTAATGTCGTTGAGCATGTCAGCCTGTTTCAATGCATGATGACGTTCCTGCATCATTTTTTCTGCATCCATTTGAGCTTCACGGATCTGGCGCTTTTTATTTTCTACCGCTATGTCGGTATTTAATTCGTTCTCCTTGATGGCCCGCTCTTGTTCCACTGCGGAATTTCGACGGGCATAAACCGCATCATCAGCTTCACGCATCAAACGTTCGCGTGTTTCCGCTTCAAGTGCCCGGGAGGTTTCTGGCACTGGTTTGATTGCCAAGATTGATAACCCAAGAACTTCAAGTCCTAGAGATTTCATTTCGGGAGACTCTGTGATCCCAGTCTTTACAGTGCCCACAAGGATGTCTGCCGCCCTCAGCGCATCACGGAGAGTCAGCTTTTGGATTTCGGCTCGTGCAAGCACTTTTACATTGTTGATCACACGCTGCGGAAGCTTGATAGGATCGTCTGAGATGTAACTGCGTCCATCATAGCCCAGAGTAAAGTTTAGGAGTCCGGCCAAACGCTTCGGGTCAGCTACTCGATAGGTAACCTGCCCCTGTAAAGTAACCGATTGATAATCTGCAGTCGTTTCTTCGAAAATGAATGGGACGTCAGTGCTAGCCATGGGCAAGGCCACTAGTGAACTGCTCGGGGCAAAGTAAAAGAACGACAGACCTGCGCCTTCACAGGCGATTTTACCCTTACGATAGTGGATCAGATACGTTGTAGGGTGGACTTTGATGTAACAGATTCCGAACATAAGCGTGAAGAGGTTTCAAGATTAATAGTTGATTGTGTCGAATAATATCAACAAAGACATAAAGCACAAGACAACAGTGCTTAGCGGTAAGGCTGGCATCACAAAAGTATCAGAACCGATGACAGGTCGTGTAGCGTTCGCAAGTAATTATTGCTAGCGTCGGTGCATGGGAAAAGAATACAACATCACGCCTGTCACCGTTCCTCACGTGGAGACGAAGTATCGCCGGATCATGACCGCGTTACCTCATCCTGACTCGGTGCCGACATTGGAAAAGCTTCGTCAATTGGAACCCATTTCTATGCGTGGAATGCCGCCCATCGTATGGGATCGTGCAGAAGACATTTCCATTTTTGATAAGTATGGCAATCGCTGGCTCGACTGGAGCAGTGGTGTGTTGGTGACGAATGCAGGTCATGGAGCGAAGGAAGTGCGCGATGCTATCATCGCTCAAGTGCAGAGCGGACTCTTGCATAATTATGTCTTTCCTAGCGAAGAGCGGGCAGCACTCGCAGAATTACTGACATCGCTGTCTCCGGAAGGACTCGACAAAGTTTTCCTTCTGACTACTGGATCAGAGGCGACGGAGTGTGCTATCAAACTTTCGCGGACCCATGGCATCAAGGTCGGTGGCAGAAAAAAAATTGGCATCATTGGTTTTGAGCGTGGCTTTCATGGGCGCACCTTGGGTTCACAGCAGGCGGGCGGCATGGCAGGACAGAAAAACTGGATTGTGAATGAAGATCCCGCCATCATCACGGTTCCGTTTCCCGATGGCTTCTGGCAGACAGATGTGAGCTTTGATCGTTTCCTTGAAGCCATCGAACGCAAAGGCATGAAGCCGGAAGACATTGCCGGTGTCATGATGGAGTCTTATCAAGGAGTTGGCCCTGACTTTGCGCCGGTCGAGTATGTGAAAAAAATGGCGCAATGGTGCCGTGACAACCAGATCGTTTTTACCTGCGATGAAGTGCAGGCTGGCTTCGGGCGCACGGGCAAGTTCTGGGCCTTTGAGCATTATGGCATTGTTCCCGATCTCATCTGTTGTGGTAAAGGCATCAGTAGTTCATTACCGTTGTCGGCAGTGATCGGTCGCGCTGAAATCATGGATCAATTTGGTCCCGGCGCGATGACCAGTACGCATACAGGGAATCCGGTGTGTTGTGCGGCAGCGATGGCGAGTATTCGTAAAATAGTAGGCGAAGATCTGACAGGAAACGCGGCACGACTGGAGTCTGTTCTGCTCGCTGGGCTGAAGAAGATTCAAGCATTGCATCCCGATGTTATTGCTTATGTATCCGCCAAGGGACTGGTCGCAGGTATGCAGACGGTCAAGTCAGGCACGAGAGAACCCGATCACGATCTGGCGCATCGAATTATCGAGTTGTGTTACC
>VFKY01000383.1 GCA_009885275.1 Verrucomicrobiota bacterium
AGCAGGCGTTAAAATTGTCGCCGCTTATCCACAGGGCAGCAAGGATATTGAAGGCAGCACCAAACGCGTTCCGGAATATACAGAAAAGATCAAAACGCTCGGTGTTGAAATTGTTGATTCCATCGAAGAACTTGTGAAACGCGTGGATGTTGTCTTTCTCGAAAGTAATGATGGTCGCGTGCATCTCGAACAATTGCGTCCCGTCCTGAAGGCCGGTAAGCCGGTGTTCATTGACAAGCCTATTGCTGGCAATCTCGCAGATGCCATTCGTATCTTTGATGAAGCCCAAAAAGCAGGAGTGCCCATTTTTTGTTCGTCTTCCACCCGTTTTAGCAAGACCACTCAAGCGGTTCGTAATGGCAGCATCGGCAAGGTGAAGTCCGCCGAGACGACCAGTCCGGCGGCATTGGAAAAAACGCACCCTGACCTCTATTGGTATGGGGTACATGGTTGCGAATCCCTTTTCACTGTGATGGGCACCGGCTGTAAATCGGTGAAACGTGGAGTCACTGCCGATGGAAAAATTGAAGTCATCGGCACTTGGGAAGGCGGACGTATCGGCACGTTTCGCGAAGGCAAGGGTTACACAGGCAAAGCGGTCGGCGAAACTGGAGAATCACCTATCGGAAGCTACGACGGCTACGATGTGTTGTTGTTCGAAATTGTGAAGATGTTCCGCACGGGCAAACCTCCGGTCAGTGCCGAAGAGACCATCGAACTTTATGCATTCATGGAAGCCGCCGATGAAAGTAAACGCCGTGGCGGAACTGAAGTGACACTTCAAGAAGTGCTGGAGAAGGCTAGGAAGTAGTTCCGTGTTGCTCAAAGCAATGGAATAAACATTCGCGCTACGCCATCACGCAAACGCTCCGAAAGAGTGGCGTTCTCCAATGATTCCATAGTCACAGGTTTACTATGCTTTAGCTTGGCTGAAAAAACATCATTGAGCTGCCCGGCAAGTTTTTCATCAAAACAGGCGAGATTGAATTCAAAGTTCAAACGCAGGCTGCGAGGATCCCAGTTGGTGGAACCAATAAGCGACCATGCGCCATCAACCGTCATTAATTTACTATGATCGAAATGTCCCTCTGCTTCATAAATATGAATGCCTTTTTCCAGCATGAAGGGATACTGAGTGCGGGCTGCCCATCGGACAAACGGAAGATTATTGTTCTTCGGCGTAATAATAGATACTTTGACACCACGAAGCGAAGCGAGATTAAGTGCCCAAATGAGTGTGGGACTTGGTAAGAAATATGGCGTCAGCACACAGACCTCACGATTTGCAGCCGAGAGAGCAGCGAAGATCGTCTTGGGCATGATCTCCATGTCTTCGTCCGGTCCGTCAGGAATACCGATAGCTGCGACATCCCCCACGGGTTTGAGATCTGGATACCAAATATCTCCCGTCAACACTTCACTGGCACAAAAAGCCCAATCTTCAGCAAACACCCGTTGGAGTTGGCGCACCACGGGTCCCTCCACTTTGAAGTGCATGTCCTGCAAAGGGTTCTTGGGGTTTTCTGAAAGCATATTCCCCTGCCGAATATTCATGCCACCTGTAAAACCAATGCGACCATCAACGACCATGATTTTGCGGTGATTACGCAGATTCATCGAGAGAAGACGAAACACAAAACGCAACGGCATATAACGCTTGGCTGTTACCCCCAATTCCCTCAAGATACGCGTGATGGGTGGCCATGAATACCGCGTTCCAGCATCGTCAACCATGACTCGCACCTCAACACCGCGAGCCTTAGCTTTTGAAAGTTCTTCCACAAATTTTTCTCCTATCCCACTGGCTTCAAAAATATAACTACTCAGAGTAACAGACTTCTCCGCGCCAATGATCGCCTTTAACATCGCCGGCATCGCTTCATCACCGTTGTGGAGAATTTCCACGCGATTACCTGAAGTTAATGATAAACGTGACACTCGACTAAGAGTATTACCCAAGCCCAGTAAGTCCTTGAGATCAAAGCCCACCTCACCTGTATCTATCGGACAAGCATCCTCGATGGTCACCTTGTCCACTTCGATCGCACTGCGATACTTTTTGCCGCGACGACGAAGACTGTTAATCCCAAAAATGGCATAAAATATGGCTCCTATCAGAGGCACAAAGCAAATAATCACCGCCCAAAATGATGCGTTATGAGCATCCTTCTGCTTTAAAAGCACGTGCCCCATCGCCAGCGTAACGCAGATAAACTCAACGGCTAACAATAGCCAATACCAGATTTGATCCATGCCAACAGGTTAACGCAAAGAATGCTGGGTGCATCTATTGAAATTTTGAAATAGTGCAAAGGACGTTGGCGAACGCTGCCACTCTCATACTTGCACGAAACGCCATGCGCTTTACATAGATGACTCCCATGGCTTCCCCTAATCGCATTGATCAACGTTTTGCAGAATTGCGCACCACCGGCAAAAAAGGCTTTATTGCCTACATTGCAGCAGGTGATCCCAGTCTGGATAAGACCCGTGAAATCGTGCTTACTCTTGAGCAATGCGGTGCCGACATCATTGAACTGGGCATTCCCTTCAGTGATCCACTCGCGGACGGTATCGTCAATCAACTGGCCGCTGCCCGAGCCCTGCGAGCTGGTACAACTGCTGCCAAAGTATTGTCCTTTATCAAAGAACTGCGCCACGAAACTCAAGTGCCACTGGTGCTCTTCACCTATCTCAATCCCATTTATACCTACGGCTACGAAAAATTTCACACCGATGCCGCAGAAGCAGGTGCTGATGGCGTGCTCATCCTCGATCTACCACCCGATGAAGCAGCGCAGAACAAGGAGTTGCTCAATGGCGCTGGCTTGAAACCCATCCGATTGATCGCCCCAACAACGCCCCCAGAACGCATCAAACTGATCGCCGAACAGGCTGAGGGCTTCATTTATTATGTTTCACGAGAAGGTGTCACGGGAGCTCAGACCTCCCTGGCCACCGGAATTGCAGAACAGGTGCAACTCATTCAATCCGCCAGTAAAACACCCGTCGCCGTTGGCTTTGGTATTTCCACTCCGGAACAAGCTCGCACGGTTGCAGAGAGCGCTGATGCCGTGGTCGTAGGCAGCGCGATAGTGAAACTCATTGAGCAGTATGGCGAAAGTCCCGATCTCACAGCGAAGCTTACCGCTTTCGTGAAACCTCTTGTCGATGCGGTTAAGTCCGTCTAATTTGACAACCCTCTCTCATGGCAAAAAAGCTTACATTCTGGAAAATGAACGGTGCGGGCAATGACTTCGTCATGCTCGACAATCGCGATTTATCACTCCAACTCAGCGGAGAAACCATCGCCCATCTCTGCGACCGTCATCGCGGTCTGGGTGCTGACGGCCTGCTTCTCGTCGAACCTGCAAACGAAGGTGGCGACTTCAAAATGCGATATTATAACGCGGATGGTGGTGAAGCAGAGATGTGCGGCAATGGTGCACGCTGCTTTGCCCGCTTCGTCAACAAACTCGAAAACAACAAGCTTGAAGGTGTAAAATTTGAAACTCTGGCCGGCATGATCTCGGCTGAATTCCTCGGTGAGGAAGTGCGGATCAACATGAGCCAGCCTCACGGACTGAAGCTGAATGAAACGTTACCTGTCACAGACACGGAACTCGTTGTTCACAGCGTCAACACCGGCGTACCACATGCCGTGGTCTTCGTCGATGATCTGGAAACCACTAATGTTTGTAAACTTGGTGCGGGGCTGCGTTATCATGAAGCCTTCAAGCCCAAAGGCACTAACGCTAATTTCGTCAAGATAACTGCGCCCGGAAGCATCTCGATCCGCACCTATGAACGCGGCGTCGAAGACGAAACTCTAGCCTGCGGCACCGGCATGGTGGCTTGCGCACTGATCGCCCATGAACTGCACAATTTTACTAGTCCAGTCGCCGTTCTCGTCAAAGGTGGCGACACTCTTTACGTTGGCTTTGAAAAACGTGATGGCGCTTATCACAATGTCACCTTGCATGGTCCTGCTGACTTCGTTTTTGAAGGTTCAGTTACTCTTTAAATTATTATCTACTCAATACTCCCATGAAATTCGCCGGCACCCATACCGCCATCATCACGCCTTTTCGCAACGGTCAGTTCGATGAAGCGACTTTCCGTAAACTCGTGGACTTCCAATTTGATAATGGAGTGCAAGGCATCGTGCCCTGCGGTACCACCGGCGAATCACCAACACTCGATCACACGGAGCATGGACGAGTCATTCAAGTTACCGTCGAAGCTGCTGCCGGTCGTGGCATTATCATGGCAGGCACCGGCAGCAACTCCACCCGTGAAGCCATCGAACTAACACAAGAAGCCGAAACCGCTGGTGCGAATGCGTCCTTACAAGTCGCGCCTTATTACAATCGCCCCACACCAGAAGGCTTATTCCAACACTTCAAAGCCATCGCTAACAATACGAAGCTTCCCATCATGCTCTACAATGTACCCGGACGTTGCGGCGTTGAGATCGGTGTCGATGTCGTGGTGCGTCTCGCGGAAGCTTGCCCGAACATACGGGCCATCAAGGAAGCTGGCGGCAATGCCGATCGGGTGAGCCAGATGAAAATGCTCCTGCCCGCAGATTTCGAAATTCTTTCGGGTGATGATTCACTGACGCTCCCCTTCATGAGTGTCGGCGCGGTTGGTATCGTCAGCGTCGCAGGCAATCTCATTCCTCGTGAAATGAGCCAAATGGTGCAACTCGCCCTCAAAGGTCAGTGGGCAGAAGCACAAGCCATCCACGCAAAGTTCAATCCGCTTTTTTCGGCATTCCTTAAACTCGCAAGCAACCCCATCCCTATCAAGACAGCGCTTGCCTTAAAGGGAATGGCCGAGGTCGAGCTTCGCCTTCCTCTTTGTGAAATGACTGCCACTCAAACAGCGGAACTCAAGGACATCATGGTCCGCCTCGGACTGCTTTCCTCGTAACGCCTACCCTTATGTCGCAACACCTAGTCTCGTCTCAACTAAGAATTCTCGTCACCGGTTGCAAGGGCCGCATGGGTCAGGCGGTCATTCAAGCCACTGACAGCGATCCCGATTGCGTCGTCGGTGCCGCCATCGATCAGGGCGATTCCCTCGATGAAGCCTTGGCTAAAAGTGATGTCGTGATTGATTTCACCTCCCATCATTTCAGTAAGGAGCTCGTCACCGCCTGCCTCAAGCATGGCAAGGCCCTTGTCATGGGCACAACCGGACACACGTCCGAAGAGTATGAACTCATCCGCGAGGCCGCAAAGACCATCCCCTTCGTGCTGGCTCCAAACTTCAGCATCGGCGTCAACACACTCTTCTGGTTGACCCG